>SKLM01000046.1 GCA_007123205.1 Thermoflexales bacterium | reverse complement strand
GGAGGTGCCGCCGGTGCTGGACCTGAAAGGCGTCCACCTGGTGACGGAAGGATTGGTGACGATGGGCCGAGCTCTGGAGCATCTGTCCGGTGCACAGGAGGCGAGGGATTTGGATCGGGCGGAGGACGGAGCGACGCGATTGGCCCGCATCTTGCTGCAGGCCGACTCAGTCCGTTTCGTGGTGGGTATGGGGCTGAACCCGCAACAGAGTGATGGGGCCGGTGTGCCGCTGCGTCGAGGGCTGGTTGAGCGGATGGTCGATGAACTGAGAGATCGTGGTACGATTGTCGCAGTGGCGTGTTTGTGATATACTTCATTTACAGACGATCTCTTTCTCTATTATGGCTAATATATCACGGATATATTAAAGCGGACGTCACTGGCCGATTCCCCGGAATATGGGCAGGGCTCTACTAAGGGACGTTCCTCCAGCAGGCTAGATCAAGGAGAGGAGACCAAACTGAGATACGACGTGCGTCAGGCATCAGAGTACGTTTCACGCGGACAACCACCAGTTGGGCCGTATCGGATACCACATCAGATGACGTTTCTGGAGGCAGATGAACTATGAGTGAACCGAGGATAGGCGTTTACGTCTGTGAGTGCGGCATCAACATCGGCGCGCAAGTCGATGTGCCTGAGGTGGTGCGCTTTGTCAGGCGCTTGCCGAACGTGACTGTGGCTCGAGAGAACAAGTACACGTGTTCCGAGACAGGCCAGAGCCTGATCAAAGAAGATATCGAGGCGTTCGATCTGAATCGTGTGGTGGTGGCTTCGTGCTCGCCGCGTATGCACGAGACGACGTTTCAGATGGCTGTGGCGGACGCAGGGCTGAACCCCTACTACTTCGCGATGGCCAACATCCGCGAGCACGTCTCGTGGGTGGTACCCGACAAGGCGCAGGCCACGGCCAAGGCGAAGCGGCTGATCAGCTCGGCCGTCCATCGGGTGAAGTATCAGAGTGCGCTGGAGCCGCGCCAGGAGCCTGTCACCCAGGCAGCGATGATCATCGGTGGTGGCATCGCTGGTATTCAGGCGGCGCTGACCATCGCCGAGGCCGGATACCCGGTGTATCTGGTCGAGCGGGAGCCCTCTATCGGTGGCCACATGGCCGATCTCGACAAGACTTTTCCGACGCTTGACTGTAGTGTCTGAATTCTGGGACCCAAGATGATGGATGCCGGTCGGCATCCCAACATAACGCTGCTGACCTACAGTGAGGTCGAGGATGTTTCTGGGTACGTGGGCAACTTCAAAGTCAGAGTACGTAAGAAGGCCCGCTATGTGAATGAGACCGCGTGCACCGGCTGCGGCATCTGCTGGACCGAGTGTTTCACGCGGCGTATCCCGCACGAGAAGCTGATCAAGATGGGCGAGATGAGCATCGGGGAGAGGAGAGCTGGAGAGCGATGACGGTGGAAGTGGAACGAGTCAACGAGATCATAGACCGTTACGGGGCAGAGCAAATGCACGCGCTGGCCATTCTTCAGGATATCCAGCGGGAGTACAACTTCCTGCCCCGCGAGGCGCTCGAACAGACGGCGGAACGCCTGGGCGTTTCGGAGGGCGAAGTCTACCGGATGGCGACGTTCTTCACGTCCTTCAGCCTCCATCCCAAGGGCAAGTACGTCTGCAAGGTCTGTATGGGGACAGCTTGCCACGTGCTGGGAGGCCCGCGCATTCTGGAAGCTATGGAGCGCGAGCTGGGCATAAAGGCCGGAGAGACGACGTCCGACGGTATGTTCTCGCTGGAGGCGGTGCGGTGCCTCGGCTGTTGCGCGCTGGGGCCGGTCATCGTCGTTAACGAGGAACCCCACGGATACATATCGCCCGACCGAGCGGCCAAACTAGTCAGAAGAATAGCGGCCGGAGAGGCGGAGCCGGAAGAGGCCGACACATCGGCTGAGGCGCCGCCCGCCCGGTCAGCGGTCGATCTCTCGAGCGTGCCGCCCGCGGGATAGACTGAGGGAGACGAGACATGCCAAAGCTCAAGAGTGTGGAAGAGTTGCAGGAGTTGCGGGATCGATTGAAGAAGGACCTGAGCGTCCGGACTGAGACCAGCACGACGATCATCGTTGGGATGGGCACGTGTGGTATCTCGGCCGGGGCCCGGGAGGTGATGCACGCGATTCTGGAGGAGTTGAAGGAGCGGGACATCGATGCCCATGTCAAGACCGTCGGATGCATCGGGATGTGCGCCAAGGAGCCGTTGGTCGATATCCAGCAGGGGGATGAACCCCGCATCACGTACGGTAACGTGAAGCCCAAGATGGTGTCGCGCATCATTGAGGAGCATCTCGTGAAGGGTCAGGTGGTGGATGACTGGGTGGTCGGCAGAGTGACGACGGATCGGGAGGTCTAGGATGGCTGAACGACATCGAGCTGACGTCATCGTCAACTGCCTCCACGGCCGTTGTGAGGAGCTCGTTCCGGCGCTCCGGGAGGAGATCGAACGTCGGGGGCTGGGAGGTGAGGTAGGCGTCGTGGAGTCGGGCTGCCGGGGGATGTGTGCTATGGGCCCGGTGCTGCTGATTCAGCCCGAGGGGCTCTTCTACACCGATGTACAGCCCGCCGACGTACCCGAGCTGGTCGAGGAGACGTTGGTCAAGGGGCGTGCCGTCTCCAGGTTGACGTATAAGGAGCCGGTCACGCACCGAGAGGTGTGCAAGTACGAAGATATTCCCTTCTATAACAAACAGCTGCGGCAGGTGATGAGTCGCTGCGGCATGATCAACCCCGAGTCGGTCGAGGAGTACATTGCTACCGGGGGATATCAGGCGCTGGCCAAAGCGCTGACCGAGATGACGCCTGAGGAGATCATTGAGGAGGTCAAGGCGTCGGGGCTTCGAGGACGCGGCGGCGCCGGCTTCCCGACCGGACGGAAGTGGGAATCGACGGTCAAAGCGGAGGGTGAGGCACGGTACGTGGTCGCCAATGGTGACGAGGGCGACCCCGGCGCGTTTATGAACCGGACGCTTATGGAGGGTGATCCCCACGCCATCATCGAAGGGATGATCATCGGGGCCTATGCCATCGGTGCTCACGAGGGGTACATCTACGTGCGGGATGAGTACCCGCTGGCGGTCAAGAACTTGAGCCTGGCCCTGGAGGAGGCACGCGACTACGGCCTGCTGGGCGAGGGGATCCTGGGTACCGACTTTGATCTCGACATCCGGATCGTGCGCGGGGCCGGTGCCTTTGTGTGCGGGGAGTCGAGTGCGCTGATGCAGTCGATAGAGGGCAAGGTCGGGGAGCCGCGACCCAAGCACTATCATGCCACGGAACGGGGGTTGTGGGACCAGCCCACGGCCCTCAACAATGTGGAGACCTGGGCCAACGTGCCCCTGATCCTCAACAACGGCGCCGAGTGGTTCACGTCGGTCGGGACTGAGAACAGCAAGGGGACCAAGACGTTCTGCCTGGCGGGGCAGATCGCCAACACCGGGCTGATCGAGGTGCCCATGGGCATCACGCTGCGGGAGATCGTGTACGATATCGGCGGCGGCGTGC
>SKLM01000122.1 GCA_007123205.1 Thermoflexales bacterium | reverse complement strand
GCCCGCCAGTCTCGGCGCCAGCAGTCCGTATCCCAGACGGAGGCCAGCCAGCCCGGCCCACTTGCTGAAGGTGCGCAGGATGGCCAGGTTGTCGTGACGGTCCAAAAGGGAGACGGCGCTCTCGCCGCCGAACTCGATATACGCCTCGTCGACGACCACGAGCAGCGGCAGCTCCAGCAGCCGCTCGATCGTCTCCAGTGGGACCGCCAGGCCTCCCGGGTTGCCCGGTGAGACGACGAAGAGGAGCCTGGCCTGACCCCGACTGCTTCGAACGACGCTCTCGATGGCACCCGGGTCCGGGGAGAGGTCCTCCCGGCACGGCGCCCTCAACACCCGACAGCGGTTCACCTGCGCACAGAACTCGTACATCGAAAACGTCGGCGGACAGATGACGACGGCCTCCCCGGGCTCGACAAACAGACGGATCAGCAGATCGATCATCTCGTCGGCGCCGTTGCCCAGGACTACCTGATCGGGTGAGACCCCGGCGTAGCGAGCCACGGCCTCTCGGAGCGGCCCGTAGTCGGGGTGGAATTGAACCTCATCGAACCCGCCCAGCGCTTCCGCCACGCGCGGGGACGGTCCGTAGGGGTTCTCGTTGGCCACCAACCGGATCAGGTCGTCCCTATCGACTCCGGCGCCCTCCGCCGCTGCATCCAGATCCGGCGGCTCGTAGGGTTCAAGACGGTCAAGATAAGGGTGCGACGGTTCCACCAGCGGCATACGGCACCTCCCAGGTCTTTCCACGGTCCTTCCGGCGGCTCGGGCCGCGAACCGCCGGGCGTGCGCTACCCCTCGCTCTGCTCTCCATCCCCTCCGTCACCCTCCCCGCGCCGTGCCCGCGCCGCGGCGGCGTGAGCGGTGAGGGACTCCGCCGCGGCGACTCGCGCGGCCCCATCGCACAGACGCAGGGCGGTCTGGACGTCCAGGGCGATGATGTTGGTCAACTTGACGAAATCGAGGACGCTCACGGGAGAGGCGAAGCGAGCCGTGCCCCCGGTCGGCATGATGTGGCTGGGCCCGGCCACGTAGTCGCCCAGCACCTCGAAGGAATGCTCTCCCAGGAAGAGCCCGCCGGCATTCCGGATGCGCTCCGCCCACGCCGCCGGATCCCGGACGGAGAGGCAGAGATGCTCGGGGGCAAAGGCGTCGGCCAGCTCCACGGCGCCGGCAAGATCCGGTGTCAGCACGATCCCCCCTTGACCGGCCAGGGCGGCCTCCACCAGGTCGCATCGGGCCAGGGGCGCCGACTGGCGCGTCACCTCGGCCTGGACGGCCTCCGCCAGCTCCCGTGAGGGGGTGAGGAGGATCGCCGTGGCCAGGACATCGTGCTCCGCCTGGGCCAGGAGGTCAGCGGCCACCCAGGCGGGATTCGCCGAATCATCGGCCACCACCACCGTCTCGGTGGGACCGAACAGCCCATCCAGCCCGACCTGACCGTACACCTGCCGCTTGGCCAGGGTAGTGAACAGGCCCCCAGCACCCGCGATCTTGTCGACCCGCGGAACGCTTTCGGTGCCGTAGGCCATGGCCCCAATGGCCTGGGCCCCGCCGACGCGGAACACCCAGTCGACGCCCGCCAGGCGAGCGGAAGCCAATGTGGCGGCGGGGACGCGTCCTCCATCGCCCGGCGGTGTGCAGACGATCACCTCCTCCACCCCAGCCACCCGGGCAGGAATGGCCGTCATCAGCAGGGAGGAGGGGAGCGGAGCGGTGCCGCCGGGCACGTAGATGCCCACCCGGGCCAGAGGTGTCGCCCGATGGCCCAACGTGCCGCCCATGTCCGTGGTCTCCCAAGACGGGAGCGGCTGCTGCTCGTGGAACCGCCTGATCCGCTGGGCGGCCAGCTCCATGACGGCGGTCAGGTCACCGGGCAGGCTCCCCTGCGCCCGGTCCCAGACGTCCCTGGCGACCTCGAAATCCTCCAGGGTGATTCCGTCGAGGCGCGCCGTCCAGTCGCGGAGCGCGTCGTCGCCCCGCCGCCGCACGTCGCCCAAGATCTCGGCCGTCGCCTCGTCCGGCGTCACCCCGGGGCCGAAGAGCCGGCGGATCCCCTCCTGCACGGGCTCCGGCACCTCATCCAAGATCAGCACATCGCGTCGACGGAGCACCGTCCGTCGTGCCTCCTCCAGATCCTCGAAGATCCTCAAGGTCACTCTTTGCCCTCCCCGTTCACCGGCTCCGCAGGTCCGCCCTGAACCACCCCGCCCACCGCTTCTAGCATGGCCTGGCAGCGATCCGGTTCCTCCTCAAAGATATACGCCACGGGTGTCACGATCACGCCACTACCCCCGATGGACCGCAGCTCGGCCACAGCGTCGAACAGACTGTCGCGGCGCACCACGATGTGCACGGCGTACCACCCTCCGTTCTGGCCTCTGGTCACCACGGGGGAGATGGTGGGCCCCTGAAGCCCGCCCAGCGTCTCCTGTTCGAACATGCGAGCAGCGATGGCCTGAGGGGATTCACCGCGAATATTGGCGAAGAGCGCCACGTGATCCTCCGCCCGCAGGTGAGCCTCGATATACTCCAGCAACAGCCGGGCCAGCTCCAGGACCTCCCCGCGCGACTGGAGCGCCGCTCGATTGGCGATCAGCACCGCCTCCGAGCGAAGGACTACCCCGTCCAGTAGCGTGCGCAGGCGATTGTCGTGCAGCGTCTGCCCGGTGGAGACCAGGTCGCAGATGACGTCGGCGTAGCCGATGGTCGGCGCGACCTCCAGCGCTCCCTCGGCGTCCACCAGGGTGAAGGAGTGAATCTCGTTCCGCTCGAGGAAGCCACGAGTGAGATTCGGAAACTTGGTGGCGACCCGCAGCGGATGGCTCATCCTTCCGACGTGGACCCTCAAATCCGCCACGGAGGCCACCCGGCGCCAGCTCTCAGGCACCGCCAGGCAGAGGCGGCAGGCCCCGAAGCCGAGGGCATCGTGCAGCACCAACAGCGCCCCGTCCTCGCCGCGACGCTCGGCCACCAGATCCATGCCAGTGATGCCGAAGTCAACACTCCCGTCTCGGACGCTGACCACGATGTCACCCGGACGCTGGAAGATAACGGTCAGGGCCGGCAGGGCGGGGATAGCGGCGGCATACTGGCGCGGGCTGACCTTGCGGACCGTCAGACCACAGTCGCAGAGAAGGTCGAGGGCCTGCTGTCCCAGGTGCCCCTTACTGGGAAGCGAGAGGCGGACTTCGTCCCGTGACTTCATAAGGTACTCCTTACAGGTGCACCGGCAAAAAAAGGCCCTCTCCGGATGGACCGGGAGGGCGGGTAACCAGGCAACATCCAAGACGCGTCAGGTGTAACCTCCCAGTCGGAGGGAAGAGAGCTCAGGGTGGCTATGGTGAGCGAGAGTCAGAACACCAGAGATCATAATGCCCGTATGGTAACATTAAGTGGGGAGAAGTCAAGTCGCCAGGTCGCGCTCGTCGGCGCCCCGGGGTGGTGGCCTCCATGTCCATCGACGTCGTTTGGTGTCCCCCGGCATACGTGAGATCACGCTCTGGCCAGAATG
>SKLM01000371.1 GCA_007123205.1 Thermoflexales bacterium | reverse complement strand
GGGCGTCGGCCAACGCCGTGGGGTCTCGTGGGGGGACGAGTACCCCGGTCTCGCCATCGACGACGAGCTCCGGCACGCCGCCGACTTGGGTGGCGACGACGGGCAGACCGGAGGCCATCGCCTCGAGCACCGCATTGGGCAAGCCTTCCCACAGGGACGATAGCACGAATACGTCGAGGGTGCTGAGGATCTCCGGAACGTCGCTGCGGTGACCGGCTAAGGTGACCGAGCTGGACAGGCCCAGCGACCGCGCCTGGCCCTGCAGGTCAGCTTGCAGCTCGCCGTCGCCCACCAATAGGAGACGGACCTCGGGGATCTGCGACTGTATGTGTGTCAGCGCGTTGAGCAGGCCCGCGTGGTCCTTCTGCCGATGGAGCCGGCCGACGGAGCCTACCAGGAGTGCCTCAGGCGCGATGCCGAGGGAGCGGCGGATGTCCCAAGCGGCCTGAGCATCGCCTCGGTCGAAGGTGGACGCGTCGATGCCGTTGTAGATCGTCACGACGCGGTCGGGTGAGACGTTTGCCCGCTCGATTTCGAGCTGGCGAGCCAGCTCGCAGACGGCGATGACGCGATCGGCGAGACGGACGGTGGCGCGGTTGACCGCCTCGCGAACTGGATTCCCGATACGGACGTTGCGACGCGAACTGATGACGATGGGCACGCCGGTCAGGCGGCCCAGGACGCGGCCCGGGACATTGGCGTGAAACATCCAGGTATGAAGGATGGTGGGGCGCTCCCGGCGCAGAAGGTGGTAGAGCCGCCAGAGGGCGTCTACCCGCCACTTGCCCCTCATACCCAGGTCGGTGACGGGGATGCCCAGGGCCCTGACCTCCTCAGCTACAGGCCTGTCTCCGTTGTAAAGACATGCGACCTGGGGTGTGAACCGCTCACGGTCCAGATGTGCCAGGAGGCGGGCTAGAGCTTTCTGGGCTCCGCCGGTGTCGAGTTCGGTGATGAGGTGGAGAACTCTGGAGCTTGCCATTGCTAGGCGTGCGCACCGGCACTGGACAACATAGCGGTTGCGTCTTTGGCCGATCTGGGGTTCCGCATATCATCAAAGCCTGTCCTCCGGCCGCAGCGCCAAGAATGAGATGATGGCAGGGCCTTACGAACGCTGCCATTGGGGTCACCATTATCGCCACCGTTGCCCGCTACACCTGGGAAGGTTAAGTGCGATGGTCTGGTAGAGAACATCACTCCACCTGCTTGTGCGGCATCAACGCCGTCGAATACACGTTGATCTCAAAGTGGTCCAGCACTCGTTTCAGTGCCGCGATCTCCGATTCAGCAAATCTCCTACGCCATTTCGTCAGCTGCCGGTCGACGCCACTCTTTCGGAAAGCTCGATACTGTGTGGTTACGCTGGGGATCGATGTCTGATGGAGCGCCCGGTCCGGCACCGGCAAGTCCCAGGCATCGAATATTCTGTCTATTTCCTGTGCTGGGCCTAGGAGCAGGTCTTCATAATGCACGGTCATCCAGTTCCTCTCGTCTAAGGGAGTGCGCAACGGAACGAGATTCGACAAGCACCAAATTGCGACCAGCATCTCTGCCTTGGTGTCCAGAGTGGACAGGAAACAAGCGTGCTCCTCCTGGTGATGTCGATATCGGCCACTCTGAATGGTGTACTGGCTAGGTTGAGCAGCCCAAGCTGGGTGTCTTAGCTGGGATGCCGCAACCGCGAATGGATGTCTCAAGAGCAGGACGGGTGTGTAGTGGAAATTGAAGACACGGGTCAGCCAAGGCGCGAGAGCATTGGCGCGACAGAACTTGACTAACAGTTTGTCAGCGTACAGGAATGACATTGGACTCGATAGCTTGCATGTGCAGTGGTTGACCGTCCGGCCTTGGAAGACCCGGCCAAACGCGTTCTCCGCCGCCGGCCAATCCGCATGCCTGGGGATGAACTGTCTGGACGCGAAGGACAAGCGCCTGAACGCTCGGGCATGGGCTATAGGCTCCCAAAGAACGGCAGTGTCCGGAATCGTATTGATCACCTGAGCCAGCCAGGTGCTGCCCCCTCGGGGTTCAGCAAGGATCACCAGTGCATCTTCTGGACTGAACGTGCATAATCGGCCAATAACGTACCCCAGCAGATCGCGTCTCTTGGCATCTGCTTGGTGCGGCAGTCGGCCGAGCCAAGCACCGATCTTCCGTCTGGACGGTGACCGCTTCAGCGGCAAAGGTCGATGACACATATCCACGGACCCTCACAAGTCTCAGTAAGCTCGAATGGCCAGGTCAGAATTCTATGACGACAAGAACCCAGAGGAAGCGTCGAGCAATCTCCCAGAGGCCCAAACACGTTTTCGGCTGTTTGTGCCCTATCTATCGAGCGACGGTGTTCGCCGAACAAGCCTCTATACCTGCGCGCTGGTCTGGGTAGACCTCTTGTTTCTGCTAGCGGTCGTGATCCTGGCAAGCTCGGTCGTCTCGCGTGCTCAGGCAGTCGCCTGAGCGAAAGGCATGTAGTCAACGGCGTACTCCATCTCCTTCGACAAGCTGGACAAAGAGCTCCTCGTACTGCCGGACGCTCCGATCGACAGTGAAGTCTTGTGCTCGGCGTTGACCGTTTCGCCGCAGCTGATCGGCAAGGTGTCGATCTTCGAGAACCCTCACAATAGCATCGCTGAGCGCTTCCGGATCCCTGGGCGGAACGAGCAGGCCGTCAACGCCATCTGTGATGACCTCACCTGGCCCAGAGGGGCAGTCGGTGCTGATGACAGGTGTGCCGCATGCCATCGACTCAATGAGAACCAGGCCCAGCCCCTCCCAAAGCGACGACAAGACGAACAGATCCGCCCGAGCCATAAACTTGTACGGGTTCGGCTGGAACCCCAGGAGCTCAACCCTGTTGGACAGCTCAAGATCATCAACTAGCGCCCTCAGTGCTGATCGCTGAGGGCCTTTCCCGACAATGATCAGCCGGGCATCCGTATCGCCGCGGATGAGGCTCAGCGCTTCAACCAGATAGCGGAACCCCTTCTCTGTTGTCAGCCTGCCACAGCCGAGGATCACCGGGGCCGCCCGATCCGAACTGAACCACGGGTGACTCACTGCTTCTCGCATCAGGGCTTGTAGCGAATCGCCTACCACAGGGTTGTAGATTGTCACGGTCTTGGTGGGAGAGAGCGAGAGCGTACTGACCAGGTCCGCCGCGACCCCGTGGGATACCGTTACAACTCGGTCCGACAATGGATAGAGCAGTCGTGAGATCAGCATCCGGAGCACGCTCTTCGACTCGGCACTGACCGACCGTGACACAAAGTTGTGCTCAGTCAGGACGATGCGAGCGGGCGAGCGGGCGAGTAGCTTTGCGACCACAGCAGTAGCGTTAGCGTGGCGCATAATACTGACCAGGACATCTGGCTTCCTGGCGCGAAGAAGTCGAATCAGGTCTGGCACCGCATAGCGCACGCGAGGTCGGTTGAGAGAGATCACCTCAACGTCAGCGGGTACCGAATCGAGGAACTCGCCCTCCGGTTGAACAAGGACGAGGGTGGGGTCGAAGCGGTTGCGATC
>SKLM01000308.1 GCA_007123205.1 Thermoflexales bacterium | reverse complement strand
CTCGCACCGGGCTCAGCACCGACTGAATGGCCAGTCCACGCGTGGGTCGCCGGGCGTAGCCACCTCTCGATCGCCCCAACGACTCCCCCAGGTGACTACACCCTGCGGCTCACCTTGCTCGACCCCTCGAGCGGTGCTGCTGTCGCTTCCTACACCCATGCCAACTCAATCGAGATCGTAGAGCGGGACCGCGTGTGGGATCTCCCAGCGATGGCCCAAAGGGTCGGGGCGCGGTTCGGTGATATGATAGAGCTGGCGGGATACGATCTTCGAAGAGCGGATGCGGAGGTCCATCTGACGCTCCACTGGCGAGCGTCGACAACACCGGATCGGCACTACATGTTCTTCCTGCACCTGGCGGATCCAGACACGGGCCGACCTTTGGCCCAAGCGGACGGCATGCCCCGAGGCTTCACCTACCCGACGGGGATGTGGGCGCCGGGCGAGGTCATCTCCGACGAGGTGTACCTCTCGACAGAGGACGTACCAGCAGGACGCTACGACCTGGTCATCGGCTGGTACGACCCGGAGACTAGGCTGCGGCTTCAGGCTGTGGACAGGCAGGGGATGCCACTACCCGAGGGCCGCCTGCGACTCCCCGATACTATCTATCTTCCCTAGGGGCTTCCGGCGTCGCTCCTGCTCACACTCTGATCGGGGCCCGGGCCGCCCAGCCCTTCTTGTCCACCGTCGACTTGCGCGAATCAGGGCTGCCCCTTAAGCCACCTTGTGATCAGTTCGTCGAGGGTCCCGTCTTCCTCCATCCCCGCGAGCGCGCTGTTGACGGCGCGCAGGAGGTGTTGACTGTCCTTGCGCATGCCCACAGCGTAGGGAACCGCCACAATCGGTTCCCCAACGACGCTCAGCGCGCCTCCTTCGCCCATCGCCTCCAGAGCTGAGACGTGATCGACGAGAGCTGCATCGGCATCTCCGGCGCCGAGGGCGCCCAGGGCCTCAGCCGCGGTGGGATACGGGAGCACAGAGAGAGCTCCTGAACGGCGGGCCCAACTTCGCGCTTCCCTGTCGCCCAGGGTTCCCAGGGCGACAGCCAGACTATGCCCATCAAAATCCGTCACCGAGCGAACGACGCGCTCTTCATGCCGAACCACCAGGATTGGCCCGGCGTCGAAGTACGGCGTTGAGTAAGCGACATCCGCGGTACGGGCGGGATTCACGACCAGCGCGGACAGGACCACGTCGACGCGCTGGGCCGTCAGCGCATCATAGAGGCCATCGTAAGGTAGATTTGCGACGAGTTGGGGCTCCACACCCAACCGCGCACTCAGCCCACGGGCAAGATCGACGTCGAACCCGGCCAGGGAACCATCTGCAGCGACAAACTCGAAAGGAGGGAAGCTAGCATCCATTCCCACCCGGAGGAGCCCAGAGTCGCGTACGCGCTCCCAAGCAGGGTCACTGGGAGAGCGACAGGCGACGACAGACGCCGCGATTAGGAGCGCAGCGAGCGCCAGACGACCAGCCGTTGAACCGATATGCCCTTCGCGCATCGCCTCCGGATTGTACCCGGCGGCAGCGACGAAGGCAATCGGCCCGGGCAGCGTCACCAGACACGGGCCAGGGACCCGCCGCCCCTACCCGGGCACCGCTACCTGCGGCACCTCAGGCTTCGGCTCGAATGCCGCGTGGGCCCAGACTCGCGTTGCTGTTGAAAAGCCTACGACTCAGGATACTCCAAGCCCAGCTCACGCAGTCTATCCGCCATCATATGGGTCGAGACGTCGAAGAAGAGACCCATCTCGCGGACGCCGCTACATCTCTCACGCAATTGCTTCACCCACAGTGCCGGCATCAGGAGGCAGCGAGCGAAGTAGCGGCTGTGAGCTCGGGAACTCTCGCGACCCGGCCACTCTAGCTCGGCCGCACGTTGTGATCGGCAGAAGGCGACATATAGCTCTCGCGCAAGGGCCGCACGTTGGACCGCCGGCGGACAATCGAGATCGACGGCGATCAGCCGCGCACCATTGAGCAGAGACCGATAAGCTGCGTCATACAGACCAAGGTTCAGCTCCAGAAGGCTCAAGCGCTCAAAGACCGGATGAGGGTCCCGTATCATCGAACGCACAGGCACAGGAGGCCCTTCGATGCCGCAAGCCTGTAGCAGTCCATAGGCCAGGCTTTCGACCAGGAACCCCTCGAGACCTGAGGGCACCTCGCCACGGTAGACATGGCCCTCAGCGCTGAACCGGTGACGCAACTCAGGCACGTGACTCCTACCGACTCCCAGCCGAGTAGCGGCCCACACCCGTCGGGGTGGACATCTCCCCGTCCTGGAGCCAATTGTAGACGCAGACGGCGAGCTCTTGCACGGAGTCCGCGCACCAGGAAGCGACGAGATCGCGCTCCTCCCCGGTGAGGTCGAATCCGGCCAGGAGGGTGGCGCGCTTTCCGTTCATCAGCCCATCACAGAACTCCCGGTCCACCAGAGCAGCACCGACCAACTGCTTAAGAATCACATGGGACACGTCGCACCTCCAGTCACAACCTGCCTAAGCGAGAGTCCATCCCTGCAGGCCAGCCTCGGGATAGGACTGACACAGGGCTCCCGCGAAGGCCTCCAACGAATCGGCCTCCACAGCAAGGACGGCCCGCTTCTCCTCGGCCGTCAGGTCCATCGCATCGACCAGCTCGCAGCGCCGACCGTTCAGCAGCCCCCTCTGGAACGCAGCGTCCGTGAAGGCACGCCAGATCAGAGCATCAATGTTCTTTGGCATCTTCTTCCCCCTCCTAGTGTGCGTTGCTGCGGCCACCGTCGATAGCGGTCGGCGCAGAGAAATCGCCGTCCTGGCTGAAGGACGCCCTACTGATCAGGGCGGGCCCCAGTGAGAGCCCCAGAAGCAGGGCCACCATCGCGATCACCTGAACTACTTTCGTCCGCATTTCTATGCCTCCCTATAGGATATGATACATATCGTCTTCACCGGACCGCCCCACCGGGGACGCTCAGGTGAGCAGTTCAATGCTCTATGCGACGCTCTTCATCACCTGACCATCACGCATGCGTCTGCCGCGTGCAACACGCACTGAATGTGCATATCTCGGCCGGGAGCCGCGCTCCGGCAGCGACCCCCTCAGTGAGATTCTGCGGCAATCATAGCACAGGGCTCTAAACGAAGCTCTGAGCGTCGCTCTGAGCGATACTCCCAATTGAGCTGTAGACACCGGATTAACGATATGTCGAGTCGAGGAATCCGCGCAAAGCGGAGGAGAAGCGGGGGCCGGGTGAGCCGGACTCATCGGCCTCGACACGAGATGCTAAGGCAGCTGGCCGCTACTCTAGATCTCGACAAGCAGGGCTACTCGGCTGGCGGATCCCTCGCCGGGCCCCCGAGCTATCAGACAGCAACGTCAGTGGGCCTAGCCCGGGCTTACCCCCGAGACCTGGTGATAGAGCTCTCGAGTCTCCAACGAGGGTTCGACGCCCAGCTCTCGTCTCAGAATCTCCCGACAACTGTGGTACTGGCCCAGAGCATCCGAACGCCGGCCCAGCTCTGCGTAGGCACGCATGAT
>SKLM01000228.1 GCA_007123205.1 Thermoflexales bacterium | reverse complement strand
TACGTCTTGAACGCCCCCTCCGTCAGCGACGCCGAGTACGACGGCCTGATGGACGAGCTGCGCGCGTTGGAGGAGGCCCATCCGGAACTGATCACGCCCGATTCCCCCACCCAGCGAGTTGGCGCCGAACCCGCCGATGCTTTCACGAAGGTCGAGCATCCCTCCCCCATCCTCAGCCTGGACAAAGGATCCTCCGCCGACGAGATCCGCGCCTGGTGGACACGCGTCCAGAAGCAGCTGCCCGGCGGCACGGTCGATGCCGCAGGCTCCCTGGGTGACCCGGCCTGGGTCGTGGAGCCCAAACTCGACGGTCTGACGGTGGTACTCCATTACGACAATGGGTTATTCGTCCAGGGAGCTACGCGCGGCAACGGATACGTCGGCGAAGACGTCACCTCGAACTTGCGCACCGTCCCAACACTCCCGCTCCGCATCCCGGTGGTGGGCCAGCCGGAGCCCCGTGACCATCCAGAACTCACACCCGGCCCGCCCTCGCCCCCGAACCGATTGGTCGTCCGGGGAGAGGCAATCATGCTGATCCGGGACTTCGAGGCGCTCAATCGGCAGGAGGTGGCTGCTGGACGCAATCCTTTCGCCAATCCGCGAAACGCGGCAGCCGGGAGTCTGCGGCAGTTGGATCCCCGGGTGACCGCCGAGCGACCCCTGACCATCCTGGCCTATGGCATCGTCGACGCCGATGGTCGCGTCCCCGGAACTCAATGGGAGACTCTCTCCTACCTGCGAGAAGTCGGCTTTCGCATCCCGGATGGTATCGCGCGCTTCGAGTCGCTGGAGGCGGTCATCGCCCACTGCCAGAGCTGGCTGGGGAAACGTGACCAGTTCCCTTACGAGGTGGATGGACTGGTGATCAAGGTCGATGATCTGGCGCTTCGGGAGGCTATGGGCATCGTCGGACGCGCACCACGGGGCGCGATCGCCTTCAAATTTCCCGGGCGGGAGGCGACGACACGCCTGCTCGACGTCGGCGTGAACGTGGGGCGGACCGGCACGTTGGTGCCGTACGCTGTGCTGGAGCCCGTGGATCTCGGCGGCGTCACCATCCAGCGGGCGACGCTGCATAACTTCGAGGACGTACGGCGAAAGGACATCCGCGTCGGCGATCGAGTGATCGTTCGTCGCGCCGGTGACGTGATACCTTACGTGGTGGGCCCCGTGATCGAGTCTCGCGCCGGGGACGAGGAGATCGTCCAGATACCCGCGACCTGCCCCTCGTGCGGCGAGCCGGTCACCTCGCGAGCCGATGCAGTAGCCATCACGTGCGTGAACGTGGAATGCCCAGAGCAGCGAGTGCAGCGCATCACCCACTTCGTCGCCGTGATGGACATCGACGGACTGGGCCAGCGGACGGTAGAGCGTCTGGTTGAGGAGGAACTGATATACCATGCAGCGGACCTCTACGCCCTTGAGCCCCAGGACCTGGTGGCCATGGAGGGATTCGCAACCACGAGCGCCAACAACCTGATCGGGGCCATCGAGGAGTCGAAGGACCGGCCTCTGGCTCAAGTCATAGCTGCCCTGGGCATCCCCGGCGTTGGAGGTGTGGTCGCTCGCATCCTGGCACGACACTACAGCGAGTTGCCCGCTCTGAAGCGGGCGACGGCCGAGGACCTGGAATCCATTGAAGGCCTCGGCCCGCATACGGCCCGGGCGGTGGTGTCCTGGTTCGCCCAGGCACCGAACCGTGCGTTCCTGGAGAAACTGGAGAGGGCCGGAGTCCAGATGGCTCGCCCGCTGCCGCCCGACGAGGCTATGCAAGCTTCCGGACCCCGGACCGGCCCGTTGGAGGGACTGACCTTCGTGATCACGGGAACGCTCTCAAGCCCGCGTCGAGAGATCGCCGCGCTGATCGAGAGACACGGTGGAAGGGTGACCAGCAGCGTGAGCAGCCACACCGACTACCTCTTGATCGGGGAGTCGCCCGGAACGCGAAAGGTCAGCCAGGCAGAGGCGAATGGCACCCCGGTGATCGGCGAGGAGCAACTTCACGACTTGATCCTGTCAGATGGTACCGCCAGAAGGGCCTAAGATTATGGGGAAGGTGGGGCTGCGGTACGGACTCGGCCTCGAGCCCTCCCAGCAATGATTGATGGCTAAGGCGATTCTGAAGAAAGGCCGGGCAACGCCCGTCATCCGTCGCCATCCCTGGGTCTTCTCCGGGGCCATCCAGCGTATCGAAGGAGACCCCGAGGACGGCGAGGTGATCGAGGTGTACGACGCCGGAGGGAACTGGCTCGCTAGAGGATACCTCAATCGCCGATCCCAGATCGCGGTGCGGCTGCTGACCTGGCTCGAGGACGAGGGTATCGATGGCGCTTTCTGGCGCCGGCGTCTGGAGCGGGCCGTTTCAGCTCGCCGAGCCCTCGCCGAAGATCCAGCCACGACGGCCTACCGTCTGGTGCACGCTGAGTCCGACTATCTACCGGGCTTGATCGTCGATCGCTACGGTGACTGGCTCGTCCTCCAGTTCCTGACTCTGGGTGTGGACCAACGCCGCGCCGAGATCGTCCAATTGCTTGCTGATCTGGTGGCACCCCTGGCGATTTACGAACGTTCCGATGTCGGTGTCCGAAAAAAGGAGGGCCTGGAACCGCGGGCGGGTCTTCTCTGGGGTGATGAACCGCCCGATCAGATCGAGATCCTGGAGAACGGCCATCGCTTCCTGGTGAACGTGCGAGAGGGTCACAAGACCGGCTTCTACCTCGACCAGCGGGAGAACCGAGCTCGCCTGACCACGCTCTGCAACGCTCGCGGGGGCAGGATCGACGTGCTCGATCTGTTTGCCTACACCGGAGCGTTCGGTGTCTACGCCGCGGCCGCCGGGGCGTCGGAGATCACCTCTGTCGACACGTCCGGCCCTGCCCTCGATCTGGCCCGCGCGAACCACGCCCTCAACGGTCTCGGTCGGGCCGGTGGGCCCCATTCTGCGACCATCATCGACGGTCAGCCCCCAGCCGGGTCAGGGTCAACAGATACGGAGTACGTGAGTGGCAACGCCTTCGCCCTCCTGCGAACATTCCGGGCCGAGAAGCGGCACTTCGATGTGATCGTGCTCGACCCGCCCAAGTTCGCCTCCACCAGGCGCGAGGTGGAGAGTGGTTCCCGGGCATACAAGGACATTAACCTGCTCGCCTTTCAGATCCTGCGGCCTGGCGGACTACTGTTCACCTTCTCCTGCTCTGGTCGCGTCTCCGCCGACTTGTTCCAGAAGATCGTCTTTGGCGCCCTGGCTGACACGGACCGCGAGGCTCAGATCATCGGGCACCTGGCCCAGAGCGCCGATCACCCAGTGGCACTGACGTTCCCCGAGGGACGCTACCTCAAGGGGTTGATCTGCAGAGTATGGTAGCCGCTCTCCGAGGCCGGGTACAAGCTGACCGCGCTCCCGCCTTCTCTCTCGAAGGAGGGGCTAGCACAGCCCCGCGATGGGGGCAGGACCGGTAAGGGAATAGGAGGCTCAATGATCCGACGTATGACAGCCACACTGTTGATAGCGCTCGGTGCCCTTGGTGTCACCCTCTGCACCCTGGGTGTGTTTTCTATCTGGCGCGCCGCCGATAGCGTTACTGCGGCGGCAGAAGACGCCCTGATCCTGGTTACCGACACCCTGGATGATGTGGATTACTCCCTCAGCGTGAGCTCCCAGACTCTCGAGGGCGTCGCCGTCGCCATGGACGGGCTGTACACCATCACGGTCGACATGGGAGAGACCCTGAGTACCACCAAGATGACCATCGATGAGATGGCCGTCCTGACGGGCGGTGATCTGCCGCGGAGCATCGAATCGTCCCTGGTGGCTCTCGAGGCGCTGGAGGAGACCGCTGCCGTCATCGATCAGTTCCTGTACAGCCTGCAGCTGCTGGGGATCGGGAGCTACAATCCGGATATGCCAATGGATCAGGCAGTGGCCGAGGCTGCCCTGGGCCTCCAGCCAGTGCCCGAAAACCTACGCACGATGGCCCAGGGGCTCGAGCTGACGGGCGAAAACCTCAGTAGTGTGCGGGTCGGCATGGGCCTCATGGGAGATCATATGCTAGGCCTCCAGGAGAACGTCCTCGATGCCGACACCGCTGTCAGCAGCCACCGTCATACGATGCAGGAGGTCCGATCCCGCGTGGTGCTCGTGCGCCAGAACGTCCGCGGCCCGATCCGCGCTGTCGCCTGGGGCGCCACCATTCTCCTGGTGTGGATTGGTCTGTCTCAGCTGGCTCTTGTCCGCTGGGGCGTCCGGATTTGGCCCACAAGGTCTTGTGCTTCTGAGAGCCCTGATATAGAATAGGTGCTGTCCGGAACGGCAGAACCGGAACAGCGCCCCATAGCCGTCAGCAAGGAGACCACCATGACCATACGGATCGTAGCAGACTTGATGAGCCTCTCGGCCCGCACAGCACCCAAGTCGGCGGGACGCGACTTCATCGCCGTTGAGATTGTGGAAGGACCAGAACTGCAGCAACTCGGCGAGGGGATGATTGCGTACGGTCAGCGGACCGGCAAGAAGGACTTCGATCGCGATGGCTCAAACATCCTCGCTTCCGAGGCGGTCGTGCTTGTCGGTTTGAAGGACGCCGACGTCCTAGGACTCGACTGCGCCGCCTGCGGCAGCCCCAGGTGCATCGAGCCGAACGTGGTAGAGGGTGAGTTCAAAGGACCCAACTGCGCGCTACGGTTGTTGGATCTGGGTATTGCCCTGGGCTCTGCAGCGAAGACCGCCGGCATGCTGAACGTCGACAACCGGATCATGTACCGCGCCGGCGTCGTGGCCCGCGAGATGGGGCTGATCGACGCCGACTTCGTGATGGGTATTCCTCTGTCCGCGTCAGGGAAGTCGATCTACTTCGACCGTTGACGGCCGACACGGGCTCGTCGAGCACAGGTGCTGCTGTCTTCACCACGGGGCGAGGTTGAGGCGGGCAGCAGCGACCTACCTGGGGATTCTGGCCCGGCCGGGCAGCTGGGGGTGCGGATGCAGCGCGTGATTGGCTCATTGCGCGCCCCCGCACCAATACGCCTGATGAATGAGCACCTCGCATCCAATCGGTCCTGCGCACTAGCTCAAGGAGGCACGTGATATGATCCGAGATGTGGCCATCGTAGGTGCAGGTTGGAGTGGCTTCCGCTCCATCACGCCTGAGCTCTCACACAAGGAGTTGATGTACGATGCTGCGGTGCGTGCGTATGAGGATGCAGGCGTCGACCCGCGCCGCGACATCGACACTTTCGTCACCGTCGGCGAAGACTACCATGAGGGGATCAGCATCTTCGACGAGTACGTGCCAGACCAGCTTGGCGCCGTACAACGCCCGGTGCAGAGCATAGCCGGTGAGGGGATCCAGGGTCTGGCGGCTGCCGTGATGCAGATCCTGACGGGTCGCTTCGACATCGCGGTGGTGGAGGGACACAGTAAAGCCTCCAATATTCTCACCCTCCCGTACATACTTGCTTTCGCCATGGATCCTGTGTTCAACCGCCCCCTGGGGGTTCATCCCTACGCCATAGCCGGCATGGAGATGCTGCGCTACCTCGCCGAGACAGCCACCACTCCCGAGGAGTGTGCTGCCGTGGTAGCGAAGAATCGGAGCAACGCCCTGTTCAACCCTCTGGCGGGCCACGGTGCGTCGATCTCCATCGATGACGTCCTGACAGCCGAACCGATAGCCGAGCCTCTTTCACGCCTGGAGTGCGCCGGGCACAGCGACGGCTCGGTGGTGTTCGTCCTGGCTGCGGGCGAGACCGCCCGCGTCCTGAGCGATCACCCCATCTGGATCCGCGGCGTCGGCTGGGCCAACGACACCTTCTGGCTCGAGAGCCGCCCGTGGGGAGACGCGCGTTACGCCCGCGCGGCAGGCGAGATGGCCTTCCGCACTGCCGGCATCAAGAGTCCCGCCAAGGAGATCGACTTCGCCGAGATTGACGATACCTTCGCTTACAAGGAGTTGCAGCATCTCGAAGCCCTGGGTTTCTGTTCCCGGGGCAGCGCCGGCGAATGGACCCTGGAAGGCGGCACGGCGCTGGGCGGTGAGTTTCCCGTCAACCCATCGGGGGGTGCCCTGGGGGAAGGGCATCTGCTGGACGCCACGGGACTGGCTCGCGTCCTGGAGGTCGTCCTGCAGCTCCGGGGGCAGGCTGGTCAGAGACAGATCGACGCTGCCGAGGTTGGACTGGCCTTCGGTTGGCGAGGCGTGCCCACCACCGCTGGTGCGGCCGTCGTCTTGAGCAATTAGGAGGCGAACGATGATTGGAGATCGCGTTGCTGTGGTTGGCGCGGGGATGACCAAGTTCGTCCGCCGCGCTCAGGAGACGCCCAAAGAGCTCGCGTGGGAGGCGGCTCACCTGGCCCTCCGATCCTGCGAGATGACCATCGACGACATTGATGCCATCGTCATCGGCACCGCACCCGACGCCTTCGACGGGGTACACATGAAGAGCGAGTACCTCTCCGACGGATGCGGTGCCTGGGGAAAACCCGTGATCCGTGGGTACGTCGGGGGAGGCACCGGCGTCTTCGCCGCCATTCAGGGATGGTATCACGTGGCGAGCGGGCTGTTCGACACCGTCCTCGTGGTGTGCGAGGAGAAGATGTCGTCCTGCCGGCCTCATCCGCAGGCTGCCTTTCTGACCATCTTCGACCACACCACAGAGAGGCCTCTGAAGCCGAACTTGCTCTGGATATTCGCCCTCGAGATGAACGCCTACATGAACCGCTACGGTCTGAGCAAGCGCGACATCGCCACCGTGTCGGTTAAGAACAAACGGAATGCAGCGGACCATCCGGCAGCCATGCTGGGCGATCCTGACATAACGGTGGAGGACGTCCTGAACTCACCGGTCCTCGCCTGGCCGGTTCAGCGGCTGGATGTCAGTCCGGTCACCGATGGCGCGGTGGCGTTGGTGATGTCCGCCAATCACGTCGCACGCCGCGTCACCGACAGGCCAGTTTGGGTGGAAGGCGTTGGATGGAATCTCGACACGGCCTACTGGACCAACCGCGATCTGGCCTATCCGGTCTATGTCGAGGAAGCAGCGCGCATGGCTTACGACATGGCCGGGATCAGCGAGCCGCGGAAGCAGATCCACATTGCGGAGCCCTACGACCCCTTTGACTACAAGGAGCTGCACCACTTGGAGGGCCTCATGCTCTTTGACCGTGGCGAAGCGCCGAGGGCGGCTGCGGACGGCGTCACGCAGCGTGACGGCGACCTGCCCGTCTGTCCCTCAGGCGGGCTGTTAGGGGTTGGGAACCCCATCGCCGCCGCCGGTCTGATGAAGGTCGCCGAGATCTTCTGGCAGCTCCGGGGCGAGGCAGGTGCCCGTCAGGTCCCCGGCAACCCCAAGCGCGGCCTGGCCCAGGCATGGGGTGATCTCATGCAGGTCGGCACAGTGGTCGTGCTAGGTGTATAGGAGAGGTCGTGCTCACACGATGAGGAGGGACGACATGGACGAGTTCGTCTACGACAGCGTTTACCTTAGCAGCCGTGACCTCCGAGAGGGACGCGTCCTCTTTGAGACCTGGCAGCCGAACGCGCAATATGCCTGGGACGCGGGCGTGGCTATCAGCCGCTATCTGCAGGAGTTCAAGGCCGGCAAGCTCATCGGGCGGAGCTGCCCCGAGTGCAGCCGAGTGCTGGTTCCCCCCCGCATGTTCTGTGAATCGTGCTTCTGCCCCACAGACGACTGGGTCACCCTAGAGGATACCGGCACCGTGCTCACCTTCTCCAGGTGCACCATCACCTGGGATCTGGTCCAGCTGGAAGAGCCGCAGATGCCGGCCGTCATCGAGATCGACGGGGCATCGCCCGGGATGGGCATCATGCATATGCTGGGAGAGGTGGACCCGGAGGCCCTGGCCATCGGCATGCGAGTGCGCGCGGTCTGGAAACCCGCGGACGAGCGCACCGGGTCCGTGACCGACATCGCCTACTTCAAGCCGCTGAAGGAGTAGCTGTCCTTCGAGTATCTACGGTGCTTATCGCATCAGCAACCTGAAGGGCCAGCCAGAGGAGGATGGACATGAGCTTACTTCATCGGATCGAGCACCCAGACGATGCATTGAACTGGCATGGCGATATGCCGACGGAGGGCCGATATACGGCCGGTATCGCGGGGGAGCGGTTCTTCCGGGAGATCAAAGAGAAAGGCCAGTTCCTGGCCACCGTCTGTCTGGACTGCGATATCACCTATATGCCACCCCGGCTCTACTGTGAGGAGTGCTTCTCTCATCTCGACGAATGGGTAGAGGTCGGTTCCTGGGGGCACGTGCATACATTCACCGTCGTCCACCGAGACCTGGACAACGAGCCCCTCTCGGAGCCACGGATCCTGGCCTTCGTGACCCTGGACGATGCCGACGGTGGCCTCGTGCACTACCTCGACGAGATCGAGCCGGAGGATGTCTACCTGGGTATGCGGGTGGAGGCCGTGTTCAGGGCGGAGGACGAGCGTCAGGGCAGCATCTCGGACATCGAGTACTTCCGGCCAGTGTAAGCGGATAGGAGACTGGTCGGCCGGCGGGGACTGCTGGGCAACACCTGGTCGCGTTCCTGGGTCCGCAGAGAGCGGAGTGTTGCTCACCAAGGCCGTGGTGTTTGGCGTGGGGGGTGGCAGCGGGGCGGTGGCGTCTCGGTGGCTTATCCTTGTGGCGGCGTGATACTTCTTCGACACGGTGAGCGGAGAGACATAGTTGAGCCTGTTTGGCCCGAGCAAACCGATCCTTCCCGCTCTCATCGTCCACGGCGGCGCCTGGGACATTCCGGAGCATCTGCACCAGGACAGCATCGACGGGTGTTGCGAAGCCGCCCGGAAGGGCTGGGAGGTTCTTGAACGGGGCGGGTCGGCCGTCGATGCCGTCGAGGCCGCTGTGCGAATGCTGGAGGACGACCCGACCTTCGACGCAGGTCGCGGCGCCGTGCTCAATTGCGCCGGCGCGATCGAGCTGGACGCCATCATCATGGATGGGAGCGATCTCAACCTGGGGGCGGTCATCGGCGTTCAGCGCGTCCGCAACCCAGTAACGCTGGCCCGCCTCGTGATGACCGAGTCCGAGCACGCGATCCTCGCCTGTGAAGGAGCGGAGGCCTTTGCCAGGCGGCGGGGTCTGGCCCTTGTCCCGAATTCAGAATTGGCCGTCGAGAGGGAGAAGACGAGGTGGCAAGCTGAGCGCGCCGAACGGCAGCCACACGGGGATCTCTCGAGGGGGCATCCCGGAGACACTGTCGGCGCCGTCGGCCTTGATCTCTCTGGGCACCTGGCGGTGGCCACGTCAACCGGTGGCACCTTCTACAAACATCCCGGCCGCGTCGGTGACTCACCTCTCGTCGGCTGCGGCGCGTACGCCGACGATCGGTCTGGAGCAGTCTCGGCCACAGGGGAAGGCGAGAGTCTTATGAGAGTGGTGATCAGCAAGTCAGTGTGCGACCTGATGTACGGAGGGATGAGCGCTCAAGAGGCCGCCGACGCGGGCATCGGCTTGCTCACCCGACGCACCTCCGGCCAAGGCGGGCTTATCGTGCTGGGGAATCAGGGCGACGTCGGCATCGCCCACAACACATCTTACCTGGCTCACGCGTACGTGAAAGGAGAGAAGATCATCGGTGGGGTTCTCAAGCGGTCCGACGTCAGACAGGCTTAAGCTCTCGGTTCGATCGGCATATCTGTACCGATGACGGTTGACCGCCACGGCTCGTCTCGGGTACCGATTCTTCCCCAGCGCGCTCTGTCGGGACGGGCTATGGCACCTTTCTTCTTGAACCCACCAACAGGAGGTAACGGAATGAACGTTCTGCAGGAAGGCTACGGCACCCTGGTCGGTTGGAGCGATCCGGACAGGCACAGAGCCTGGGTAGCCGAGCACAAGTCGCGCGCCTTGAAGGACAAACGGACTACGGTGGAGGAGGCCATCGGCGAGTACGTCGCCGATGGTTCGCTCATCGCTCTGGGAGGCTTTGGGCACATCCGCGTCTCTATGGCCGCCCTCTACGAGATCATCCGGCAGCGCAAACGAGACCTGACCCTTTGCGGGAAGACGGCCGTGCACGACTGTGACCTGCTGGTCGCCGCGGGGTGCGTCAACCGTATCGAGGTGGCCTATGCCTTCGGGCACGAGCTCCGCGGGCTGTCACCGGCGTCGCGCCGCGCCGCCGAGAGCGGACGCTGCGAGGTGGTAGCCGAGATCAGCAACGCAGGTTATCAGTGGCGGTTCCTGGCTGCTGCTATGGGGCTGCCCTTTATCCCCACGCGGGTCATGCTGGGTACCGATACCCTACAGCGCAGCTCGGCCAAAGTGGTTGAGGACCCCTTCACCGGGAAGCCCATCTGCCTGGTGCCGGCGTGCTACCCCGACGCGGTTCTGATGCACGTCCACCGTTGCGACAAGTACGGCAATGCTCAAATCGACGGGATCATCGTGGAGGACTTCGAGCTGGCTCGAGCGGCCCGCCGGCTGCTGATAACCACTGAGGAGATCATTCCGGATAGCGCCATCCGGGAGTCGCCGCAGGACACAGTTATCCCCTACTACCTGGTCGACGCTGTGACCGAGGTGAAGCACGGGGCCCATCCAACTCTGATGCCCGGGCGATACTACTTCGACGAACAGCACATCAGTGAGTGGCTCAGGCTCTCCAAGACGGACGAGGGTGTCGTCGAGTATTTCGACCGCTATGTCCACGGTGTCGAGAGCTTTGCTGCGTACCTGGACCTAATCGGCGGCGAGGCACAACTGGAACACCTCCGTCAAGTGGAACACCTGGAGGCGCCGTTGGAGGCCCCCTGGTTGGAGGAGAAGCGAAGATGACTCCAGAATACACGTCCACAGAGTTGCTTGCCCACGTTGCTGCTGGTCTGCTGGAGGACAACAGCTCCGTCTTCGTCGGGACCGGGCTTCCCGTGATCGCCGCTATGCTGGCGCAGCGCACCAGCGCCCCGAATCTCCTGCTCATCTTCGAGGCCGGAGGAATCGGTCCTCAGGTTCCCGTGCTTCCCATCTCCGTCGGCGACAGCCGCACGTTCTACCGCGCCGTCTCCGCCTCCAGCATGCACGACGTGATGTCGGCGAGTCAGGCCGGCTACCTCGACTACGGCTTCCTCGGCGCGGCGCAGATCGACGCCTACGGCAACCTGAACACCACCGTCATCGGGGAGTGGGAGCGCCCCAAGGTTCGTTTTCCCGGCAGCGGTGGCGCGAACGACGTAGGCTCCCTGTGTTGGCGCACCATCATCGTCATGCGCCAGGATCCCGTCCGCTTCGTCGAGACCCTCGACTTCCTCACCACGCCGGGGTATCTGGATGGTCCCGGGGCTCGTGAGCGGGTTGGCCTCCCCGCGGGAACGGGGCCCTACCGGGTGATCACCCAACTGGGGCTCTACGGCTTCCACGAACGTCTCAAACGAATGCAGTTGCTCGCTGTTCACCCGGGAGTCTCGGTGGAAGACGTAGTCGAAGCCACCGGATTCGAGTTGATTATACCCGACGAAGTGGCCACAACCATCCCTCCTCCCCGCGCGGTGCTCGACACGATGCGCGACATAGATCCCACGGGTATGGTGATCGGGAGGTAGGGCTCCTGCCCCGGGTCCCCGGGCAGGCCGGTTGACCTGTCGCTCGCCTCTTGCCCGCGGATGAGCGGTGGATCGACGTCAGGAATGGACCAAGGAGCAGAACGATGGAGTTCGGGTTCACAGAAGAACAGCAGATGTTCCGCCGGATGGTGCGAGAGTTTGCCGAGAGCGAAATCGGGCCCCGCGCGGAGGAGATCGACGCCAGCGATGAGTTCCCGTCCGACCTATTCCGCCGCATGGGCCAGGTTGGGCTATTGGGACTCCCCTTTCCGGCGCAGTACGGAGGATCAGGCGCCGACTACCACGCTATGGTCATCGCCCTCGAGGAGATAGCCCGAGTCTCGGGCTCGATGGCCATCATCCTGGACGCCCATACCTCCCTGTGCTGCGAACCGATCCACCGCTTCGGCACCGAGTCACAGAAGAAGGACTACCTGCCAGGTCTCGTCCGGGGTGACAAGATCGGCGCTTTCGGCCTCACCGAGCCCCAGGCCGGGTCGGACGCCGGAGCTACCAGGACGCGGGCAGTCTTCGATCCGGAGACAGACGAATGGGTGATCAATGGTCAGAAGATATTCATCACCAACGGCTCCATCGCCGATGTCGTCATCATAACGGCCAAGACCGATCCAGAGAAGGGGACACGCGGGATCTCCTCCTTCATCGTGGAGAAGGGAACGCCCGGCTTCAAACCCGGTCGTGATGAGAAGAAGATGGGCCTCAAGGGCTCTGTCACCTCCGAGCTCTTCTTTGAGGACTGCCGCATTCCTGCCGCGAGCTTACTGGGCAGCGAGAACGAGGGTTTCAAACAGTTCCTGGCGACCCTCGACGCTGGTCGGATCGCGATAGCCGCGATGGCTGTCGGGCTTGCCCAGGGCGCTCTTGAGCGTGCGATCGACTACGCGAAGGGCCGTGAGCAGTTCGGTCAGCCAATAGCTGACTTCCAGGCCATTCGGTGGATGATCGCCGACATGGCCACGGAGATCGACGCTGCCCGGCTCATGGTACACCGCGCGTGCTGGCGCAAGCAGTTGGGCGACCGCTTCACGAAAGAGGCCTCGATGGCCAAGCTCTTCGCCACCGAGATGTCGGAACGGGTCTGTCGCCAGGCCATTCAGATCCACGGCGGCTACGGCTACGTCCGCGAGTACGAGGTGGAG
>SKLM01000381.1 GCA_007123205.1 Thermoflexales bacterium | reverse complement strand
TATGATCTGCCCCATTCGGATCTCCTGTACAGCCGACTGACGATGTACGACGACACGATGATGTTCCCCAGGCCTGACGTCGCGGAAAGCTGGACGGTGTCCGACGATGGCCTGACGTACGTCTTCAAGCTTCGAGAGGACGTCAAGTTCCACACGGGACGCGGGCTCACCGCGGAGGATGTGGTCTACAGCTGGGAGCGAGCTCTGGAGACGATCGGAGACGCGGGACGCGCCTTGGGGGAGATGGGTGCCGTGGAATCCTACGAGGCGACCGATACCTATGAGTTCACCGTTACCCTCAGCAGGTTGGACCCCGTCTTCCTGACGACCATGGGCCACTGGGGCCTGGCCCTGGTCGACCGAGAGACCATCGATCAGATTGATACTCAGCCCATCGGCACGGGGCCCTACCGGTTTGTCGAGCACGTCCCCGATGATCGCCTGGTGCTGGAGAAGTTCCAGGAGTACTACGATCAAGCCGCTCTGGCCAACTGGCCCGATCGCATCG
Source organism: Thermoflexales bacterium (assembly GCA_007123205.1). GTDB lineage: Bacteria > Chloroflexota > Anaerolineae > B4-G1 > B4-G1 > SKLM01. Next base: position 3,033 of record SKLM01000381.1, on the reverse strand, counting down.
TGCTCATCCCCTTCGTGGAAGAGCGGACTCGCGTTGCAGCGCTCCAGGCGGGGGAGATCGACCTGGTCGTCACGGTGGCCTACGAGTACCTGGACGAGATCAGAGAGGCACCGGGTCTTCAGCTGATCGAACAGGTCGGCGGGACCTGCTCCTATATGACCGTGGCCTTCAACCTGCGTGAGGGCCCCACGGCGGACGTGAGAGTGCGCAAGGCCATTCAGCACGCCATTGACAAGGAGGCGATCCACAGGGCCGTCTACCTCGGCCTGGGTCAGGTGGACTGCAACCTGATTCCCGCGGACCACTGGGCGCATGAGCCCCTGGACTGTCCTCCGCGGGACATTGAGATGGCGAGACAACTGCTTGCCGATGCAGGTTATCCGGATGGTCTCACCCTATCCTATATACCTCAGGCGAACGAGCTCACCCAGAAGATGGCTGAGGTGATCCAGCAGAGTCTCGCTGAGGCCGGAATCGACATCGACATCACGGTGGTCGAGCGATCCACTTGGCTGGACCAGGTGTGGTTCGGGCACGACTTCGAGATCACGGACGCCTGGTACACGCGCGAGCCCGACCCGGACGGCCTGATGCAGAGCGTCCTGCGCAAGGGCCTGGGGAACAATGTCATGGGTTACGATAACCCGGAGATCGAAGATCTGTTCGATGCGGGCAAGGCGACTCTGGATCCGGACGAACGAAGGGCCATCTATACACAGATCGTGGAGATCGTGGTCTTCGACGATGTGCCGCTGATCAACATCCAGTCTATGCCGCGCTTCGCAGCCGCCAACGATAAGATCCAGAACGCACACGTAAGCCCCAAGGGCTACTTCCACTTCAAGGATTTCACGTTCGTGGCCAATCCATAGCTGACCAGGAGTAGGTACCAGGCGCTCGAATCACCAGGGCGATGCTCCGTTCGAGCGCCCGGTACCTCCCGAGAAGGCAACTCCTATTACGTCAAGACTCGAGCCGCTGCCCCGTAACCAAGGGAGGATCTGTGCAAGGCTATATTGTCAGGCGCATCTTCCAGACCGTCTATGTGGTCGTCGCCCTTTCCATTATCGTTTTCGCCGTGGTTCGTCTCGTGCCCGGAGACCCAGCCATGGTACGGCTGGGGATGGAAGCGTCGGCCGAAGCCATAGCCAGGGAGCGCACGGCGCTTGGCCTCGACAGGCCCATCTACGTGCAGTACGCCATCTGGGCAGCGAACGCCTTGCGAGGCGACTTCGGCGTTTCCTGGGTGTCTCATCAGCCGGCCTTTGCTGTTGTCTGGGAGAAGTTCAAGCTCTCAGTCCCTCTGGCCCTGGCTGCCACGCTTATTGGGCTGGGGATCTCCCTCCCCTTGGGTATCATATCTGGAATGAAACCCTATACGTGGATCGACAGCATCGCCACCACCTTCTCATTGGTAGGGATCGCGATTCCCAGCTTCTTCACGGGCGTCGTCTTCATCTTGTTGTTCGGTGTCTACCTGGGCTGGCTACCTACCTCCGGGTATGGCCCACCCGGTGAAGCGCTTCAGCTGCGCTATCTGGTCCTCCCCTCGACAGCGCTGGGCATTCAGCTGGCGGCTGGGTTGACGCGCTTCATGCGTTCTGGCATGCTGGATGTGATGAACACTGACTACATCCGGACAGCGCGGGCCAAGGGGCTGGCGGAACAGCTGGTTGTCCTGCGCCACGCTCTCAAGAACGCTTTGTTGTCGGTGGTGACGGTATTCGCACTGAATTTCGGAGCGCTCCTCGGAGGTGCAGTGGTGACTGAACAGGTCTTCCGCTGGCCCGGAGTGGGCCTGTTGTTGATTGGTGCCATCGGTAACCGTGACTACGGGGTAGTGCAGGCGGGCGTCTTGCTGGTCGCCCTCATCTACGTGTTAAGCAACTTGATGGCGGACTTGGCTTTGGGTTTCTTAGACCCGCGCATACGGTACGATTGAGGCTCGAGATATGACTGCTTTGGGATCTGACGGTCTGGGGAAACGGGATAGCACGCAGCCTCGAGCGGAGTCACCGGAGAGTCACGCTGATCAGGCCCTGGGATCGCGCAAGTCCCATGCGGCCCGCTTCGTGCGTCAGTTTGGGCGGAACCGCACCGCCGTCATAGGGCTTGTGCTGATCGTGTTCATCACCTTCGTGGCCATCTTTGCACCGTGGATCGCCCCCCAGGACCCCAGAAGACAAGTCTACACTGCACTGATGGAGCCTCCGTCACGGCAGTACCCAATGGGCACTGATGACCTCGGACGGGACACTCTGAGCCGGGTGATCTATGGCTCGCGGGCCTCGCTGCCCGTCGGGGTGTTCTCAATGGCCTTCTCCTCGCTTATCGGAGTCCTCCTGGGTCTTGCAGCCGGTTACTTCGGAGGGCGCATCGACACCGTTCTCATGCGCATCATGGACGCCGTGCTGGCCTTTCCAACGCTGCTGCTAGCCATCTTCCTCGTGTCCGTGTTGGGTCCGTCGTTGCGCAACGCGATGCTGGCTGTCGTCATCGTCTACATCCCATCCTTTGCCCGCGTGACCCGGGCAAACGTGCTGTCGGTCAAGGAGCAGGAGTATGTCCTGAGTTCCACCTCCGTCGGTGCCACCGACTGGTGGATCATTAGCAGGCACGCCTTGCCCAATGTGATGTCGCCCGTCATCGTGCAGGTTTCCCTTGGCGTCGCCTATGCGATCCTTCTGGAGGCCAGCATGAGTTTCCTTGGCATGGGGATTCAGCCCCCTACGCCGGCTTGGGGGTCCATGATCAACCAGGGGCGCCGCTTCATCACTCAGGCGTGGTGGCTGATGGTCTTTCCCGGATTGGCCATATTCTTGACCGTGCTGTCTTTCAACTTCCTCGGTGATGGACTCCGCGAGAGCCTGGATCCGCGACAGCGCGTATCCTGACAACTCGTCGTTATCCTACCTCGGCACGACTGAGCCAGTCCAGCGAAGACCCTCAATACCAGGTGGCTGAAGCTTCGTCTGCGCATGGTGGATGAGGTCTGCTACGATGCGTACGATGCAGCTCTGGCATACCCGCGTG
>SKLM01000034.1 GCA_007123205.1 Thermoflexales bacterium | reverse complement strand
CGGGAGACCACGGACCAGTGGGCCAGCAACAACCAACAGGGAGCTATTCGATGAATCCTGCAGATTCGCTGTTATCTGTCGGCAACAGCAGATATGACACCGAATCGACGGGATTGAACGAATTGACAGTGGCGGGACCAGCGTCTGTTCAGGCGGGCGACCACAGACCAGTGGGCCAGCAACAACCAGCAAGGAGCTATTCGATGAATCCTGCAGATTCGCTGTTATATGTCGGCAACACCAGAGATGACATCGAATCGACGGGATTGAACGAATCAACGAGTGCAGAGACAGAACGTTATGCCGTCCAGTTGGATGAGCGAGCGAGCCAGCGGGAACCGACGGAGTAGCTTATGACCAACGTCGATGTCATCCACTGCATGCCCCGGCCCCACATCGGCGAGACGCTCACCGTCAACTACCTGCGCCACAACCTGCCCAACGGCGCGCTCCTGGTTAACTATCACCTGCCGGACGTCACCGGTACGCAGGAGATCGACGTGGTGGTCCTCAACTACAACGGTGTCTACTTACTGGAGGTCAAGCACTGGTACGGCGCTATCGAGGGCGACCAGGTGTACTGGCGCCACGCCAGCGGAGGCCTGCGGCGTAGCCCTATTCCCATCATCGAGCAGAAGGCGAAGATCACCCACGGCTTCCTGGCCAGACGAGGCTGGGGAGACGTCAGCGTGACTGGGTTGGTGGTGCTCTCCAAGGGCATCGGTGCATTGCACCTCGACGATCCCCAGAAGCACAAGGTTATCGGGTTGCACGAGAGCCTCATTGAGGCCCTGACCGGGCGTGAGTACATCTTCAGCAGTAGCTCCAAGATACTGCGCTCCAGCGAGCTAGAGCGCCTGCGTCAGACGCTTCTCGATTCCCGCGTCACCGACGCTGAGCGGCGCGTGCACGGCTATCGCGTGCTGGAGGAGCACGACCGCGACCATTATGTGGAGCTCATAGCCGCGGATACCGAGTTTCCGAGCCGGAAGGTACGCATCAAGCAATACGACGTGCCAGCCATTGGCTCGCGGCAGGAGCTTGAGCACGCGGTGGAACGCTTCAAGCGTGACATGGCCGCGCTTCTCGAGGCCGGTCCGCATCCTGGCCTGGTGATGCCGCTGCAGTTCGTGCGCGACGAGAGCTCCGACGAGCGCTACTACCTCATTCTGGAATGGGCTGGAGAGCAGACGCTGGCGGATCGCCTGAAGGAGGGGTCCTTGCCGCAGGATGAGCAAGTGCGGATCTTGAGCGGCGTCGCCTCCGCGCTGGCGCACTGCCACGCTCAAGGCGTGTATCACCGCAACCTCTCACCCAGCAGTATCTACCTGGGCGCTGATCGTGCGAAGGTTGGCGACTTCGACTTCGCGAAGGTGCCGACTGTGACCAGGACGCTTGCCAAGACCGGCAAACTGCTGGTCCGGGGACGGCACGTCTCACCGGAGCAGATGTTCCACGCCAGTCAGATCGACCAACGCGCCGACGTCTACTCGCTCGGCGCCATCTGGTATGACATGCTGTTTCGACCGGAACCAGATGCCGTGATCGACCGGGCGTGCATCGACGACGCCCCCTTGCCCGAAGGTGGCAAAGACATCCTGCACATGATGCTGGCACAACCAAGATCGGAGCGACCGCAGTCGATGGAAGAGGTACAGAGTTGGCTCGACCTCCTGTACCCCGACTGAGAATCGATTGAGGTAAAGCAACCGCAAGAGTTGATATGGGTGCATCGAAGATTCGATCAATCCTTCTGATTCGCTGTCATATCCGCGCCCAACACCGAGGTTGACCTATGACGCTTCACGAAGGAATGGTGTTGAACGAGCAATACAAGGTGTTGCGCCCCTTGGGCGAAGGCGGCATGGGCGCCACTTACCTGGTGGAGGACACTCAGTTGGGCCGGCAGTGCGTGATCAAAGAGGTCCTCTCTCGCCACACAACGAGTCGCGAGCAGTTCCAGCGCGAGGCCAGGCTGCTGGCCAACCTGCGTCACCCCAACCTCCCGGTAGTCTACCACTACTTCTTCCACAAGGACCATCCCTACATCGTGATGCAGTTCGTCGAAGGCACGACTCTCGACCGTCTCCGGGAAGGCCGCTCAGCTCCTTTCGAGCCCCACGACGTGCTTGAGTGGGCCAAAGATCTACTCGACGCTCTGCACTACATGCATGGGCAAGACCCTCCGGTGATCCATCGGGATATCAAGCCGCAAAACGTCTGCATCACGCCGGAGGGGAATGCTGTACTCCTCGACTTTGGGATTGCCCGGCAACTGAACAAGTCACGAACCAGCACTGCAGCTCAGCGCCTGACCCACGGCTATGCCCCGGTCGAACAGTATCCTGAGGAAGAGCTGGCGCATGCGCCACCGGTGCGCCGGTACGTGGAGGAATTGCGAAGTGAGGGGATACGTACAGGTCCTTATACCGACGTCTATGGCGTGGGAGCGACGCTTTACTTCGCCCTTACACTTATGAAGCCGATGGATGCCTGCATGCGCGTCTTGGAGGATGAGCTCAAGCCCATTGAGGAGACGAACCCTGAAGCTCCTGAGTTCCTGGTTGACGCGGTGATGAAAGCTCTGTCGATCGATCCAAGAGAGAGATTCCAGACGGCGGCCGCTATGCTGGCTGCCTTGCAGTCTGAGACGGCAGAGATACCGACGGTGCGATTGCACCCTCGTCCTCCTCGCGCCTTGCCGACCCGCGATGTTGAAGTGCTGGGTCAAGAGCTGATCTACATCCCGAACGGTGAATTCCTGATGGGCAGTGACGACCCGCGGCTCAAGGACGCCTGCCACCCACAGCATACTGTCGCCTTGGGACCCTACTGCATCGCCCGCTCTCCCGTGACAAACGCCCACTATCAAAGGTTCATTGACAATAGCCCGGACTACCGGGTTCCCCATAACCCGATGCGCTTCGCTCAGCGCTACAACTGGGATCGGGAAGCGCGTACTTACCCCCGGGGCCTTGAGGATCATCCGGTCGTTCTGGTCACCTGGCAGGATGCGCGCGTCTACTGCCGCTGGCTGACCCAGGTGACAGGCTACCAGTGCCGGCTCCCCTCGGAGGCAGAGTGGGAGAAGGCCGCTCGCTGGGACGCAGACGCTGCGCGGGCGCTCCGCTATCCGTGGGGTGACGAGTTCGACGAGGATCGCTGCAACGTGGATGCCCACGGCGAACTGCGGATCGAATCGAGCCCCGCAGGTCGCTATTCCCCGGACGGCGACAGTCCGTATGGACTCGTGGACATGGCCGGCAACGTCTGGGAGTGGACCGGCAGCCTCTATCAGCCCTATCCGTACGGTTTTGGAGATGGTCGTGAGGATGCGAATGTCAATGGTGACCGCGCTTTGCGCGGCGGCGCCTACGACGAAGGGCCACTGTTAGCCCGGTCCGCCTGGCGCAACAGCGTCCGGCCCGACATTAGGTTGGCGAACGTTGGCTTCCGAGTGGTCTGCGATGCTGAGTAACCCGAATGCCGTTTCTCAGATCCTCGCCGACGAGAGCTCCCGACTACACCAGAGCCTCACTCTCGTATCCGGCAATG
>SKLM01000145.1 GCA_007123205.1 Thermoflexales bacterium | reverse complement strand
TCGGGGAGCCGCGGGAGAAGCTCTACCTGGTGCGCGAGACGAAGGGGTCCCTGGACGAGGAGCAGCTCCGCGGGATGGAGGAGATGAAGATCGACTGCGCGCGGCGCCACTTCCGGGCGATTGGGGTCGATTACGACGTGGTGACCGGAGTGGAGGACCTGCGACGGCAGGTGTAGGCTCGACGACCAGCAGCCCGACCTCTATGGCGCCCTGTCAGGGCGACGATGGGGATCCCAGACCTGCACGCGGAGCTACTGCGGCCGATTCTTATGCGACTTGGAGGCGAGTGAGTCGAAAGGATGGTGACAGTGCTGCTTATCACCCAGACAGCTCACGCACCGCTCCCTGTGGCGTGCCCAGAGAGGCAGGCCCTCAGACTTCCCGGTCAACGCGACAGGTGCATTCGTGCAGCTCACTCTACCCCCGGTATCTCACGAACCTGTTCTGTTCGATCAATGCGCATCAGCCAATGCAGGCCGTCGAAGTCCCGGTCGAAACTGACCAGGGCAGCCACACCCTGCTCCTTGCAAAGCAACGCAATGAGAGCATCGTGGAAATTGAGTTTCCCCGCCGAGCGGCGCACCAACTCGAGGATCTCCGGATAGAGGCGCCTGATATCATCACCGGCCCACGTGATGTCCTTTACCGGAATGAGGCAGGTTAGCTGATCCAAGACAGCTTCCAGTTGCTCGACCCGCCCTTGCTCGCTGGTCCTGCGCGAGACAACGCTGATGGTCTCATTGATCACACAATCAAGGTACACCAATTCGACGCCCGCTTCGCTCAGCGCGTCGCGAAGGGCGAGAGCAGCATCGTGCCACTTGTCCTGGTCGTCCAACAACCCGACCAAGACATTGGCATCAATGACCGCCATTGCCATCGTAGAGAGCCTCTGTGTCGGCCAGTGCGTCGCCACCCAACGAGACCAGTCCCGTCAGGTCGTACAATCGGTCTGCAGGCACGCCTCGGACGACCGGTTCACGCAGTGCCTGCAACTTGTCCAGCAGGTCTTCTCGCCGTTTGGGGGACAAGCGACGGACAGCTTCGACCAACTCCGCTTCGGACAGCTCCACGGGAATTGCCCCCGATGCGGTCTCTTCAGTCTTGGTCAGGTTTCGTGTGTTCATCGTGACTCACCTCAGCCCGGAGCTCTGAAGCGTGCTAGCTCCTAACTCTAATCCCGTTACCCGCCATACGGGTTTCCCCAGGGCACGCATGACAAGGTCGCCATCGCAGCCGTGCTCACCACTGAGGGCGTTGCGGCTGTCGACGATCACCGCCTCTTGCATGATAGAGCGCAGGCGCTGCGGCGTCAAGTCCCGCTGCTGACAGTGTCCGGTGACGATGGCGCAGGGGATGCCGGCGAAGCCCATGCCGGTCACGACTATGCACTGGACGTTGGCACGTTGGCTCTCTCGAGAATAGCCCTGCGACAGCTACTCTCATCCCTCGTGGTGCGCTAACGCGCATGGGGAGCTTCCCTGAAAGAAAGGGGCTTAGAACCTGACATGATGGGATAGATATGGTACACTCGTAGGGCAGATGAAGGACACTGAGCGTCTATCCCTGGAAGCTTATGTTTCGGAAGAACGAGCAACACCGCCAGAACCGCTTCTTCGGCGCCCAAGGCCTGGCGGTCCTGAAAGAACCCTCACCGCCCGAAATGGCATCGGCGATGTGCCCCACCTTGCGTTGTGATGGGCGGGATTCCAGGGAGAGCACCATTCCAACTACCGGTTCTGGCGACTCGGCTCCCCACAGGGTGCGGATGACAGACCTTGTCTCAGGAGAGTCAACTTTCAACCTGCAACCTGCAACGCCCGGATGCTCGAGTTCCTGGCAGAAGGGTAACACAAAGGGCAGCCCCCGGCCGCCCACAGATAGAAACTCGCGGCGCCGATGAGGAGGGACTGAATATGGATGAGCTACATATCGCGGGAGGGGTCGACGAGGGGTGCGGACGCGTAGCGGATGCCTTTCGACGCAACTTCACGCACCGCGGGGAGGTCGGCGCCGCCTGCGCGGTCTACGTGGAAGGGCGTAAGGTGGTCGATCTGTGGGGCGGCTGGCGGGACCGGCGGAACCGCGCTCTCTGGGAGGAGGACACGCTGGTCTACTGGGCCTCGGCCACCAAAGGAATGGCCGCAGTCGCTGCGCTTCTGCCACGGCGATGCTGGTGGCCCATTCCCGGGGCCTGGTCGACTTCGATGCCCCGGTGGCCCGCTACTGGCCCGAGTTCGCTCAGAACGGCAAGGAGGGGATCACCCTCCGTCATCTCCTATCGCACCAGGCGGGACTGGCGGCCCTCGATAAGCCCCTCGACCTGGTCACCGCCTCCGACCCCGACGCCAGAGCCGAGGTTCTGGCCGCGCAGCGTCCCCTCTGGGAGCCGGGCACCCGCCAGGGCTACCACGCCTGGACCTTCGGCTGGTGCGAGAGCGAGGTCCTGCGCCGCGTTGATCCCGGCGGCCGTACCCTGGGCCGCTTCTTCGCCGACGAGGTGGCCACGCCCTTGAGCATTGAGTTCTACATCGGGCTGCCCGACGAGATAGCAGCTGATCGCGTCGCGCTGGTCCATTTCCGACGCCGCGACTGGCTGCGGCTGATCGGACAGCTCCCGTGGCGATTCATCGCCGCGATGCTCAACCCCGGCAGCCTCACCAGCAGGGCAACGCGCCTCCTCCCCGGCCCGCCGATGGGACGGAACGTCGACGACGTGCGGGTTCGGGCCTACGCGCGCGCGGAGATCCCTTCGGGCTTCGGCATAGGCCAGGTGAGAGCCGTGGCCCGGGTCTACGGCACGCTGAGCACCGGCGGGGACAAGATTGGCCTCCGACCCGACACGGTGCAGGCGGTGGGGGAGCCGCCCACGCTCCCCAGCGGTGGCCTACGCGACCTGGTGGCCCACACCACGGACCTGGTGTTCTCCCTGGGTTTCGTGAAGCCGATGCCGGGCCAGTCGTTCGGGACCGGGACAGGACGGGCAGGGGTGCGGAGGGGCGGGGGTGCAGGCATGCGCGGCGCCCCGGGCAAAGACGCCCGCATCGATGCCCTCTACGACCGTCTGGGAGGGCCGGCCTGGAGCATGTGTTAGTGCCTCAGGGATCGTTGCGCTCTCCGGCCCCGGGGGTACTGTCGACCCAGATGTGTCCGCCGTGGGTCTCGACCACCGTTCGGGCGATGGCCAGGCCCAGCCCGGTGCTGCGCTCCCCGCTGGTCTTGCGGACGCCGGCCTTCTCAAAGGAGGTACACAGCCGTTCCTTGTCCTCCGGGTCTATGCCGGGGCCTTCGTCGCGCACGAAGACCTCCAGGTTCCCACCGCCCGCCCGCAGTTCCACCTGCACCTCCTGGCCGGGGCGCGAATACTCGACGGTATTGACGATGAGATTCACGAGCACCTGTTGGACCCTGGGCGCGTCCAGGATGACTATGCGGTCGCCGGCGTGATTGTCCACGTGGACATGCACCTGCTTACGGTCGGAGAGCACCCGCACCACCACCATCGCGCTGGCGAGGAGATCCTCGCAGGAGGTCGGGGCCGGATCGATGGCAAACCGTCCGG
>SKLM01000399.1 GCA_007123205.1 Thermoflexales bacterium | reverse complement strand
GCGGGGTAAGCGCACGCCGGAGTTCGGAAAACGAACGACTCGCCACATTGTCCAGGATAAGATCGTAGCGCCGGCTGCCCTGGGTGAAATCCTCCGGCGTGTAATCGATGACGTGGTCTGCGCCGAGCGAGCGCACCATGTCCACATTCCGCGTGCTGCACACGCCCGTCACTTCTGCGCCGAGCGCTTTGGCGATCTGCACTGCAAACGTGCCCACCCCGCCCGACGCGCCATTGATCAGCACCTGTCCTGGCCGAAAAGCCCATCCGTCCCGAGCGGTTGACCGCGAAGAACAGGGAGCCTAGCATCACACAGCGCGTCTCGTAGGGGATCAGCCAACGGGTTTGCACAAGCGTCCCTGTTCTCGCAGTTCGGGGGGACCGTCCACTCCAGTTGAACACGGCAGGCAAGTTAACCCGGCCCGGTTCGCGGAGAGCCCCATACCGGGCTGCTGGCTATCCGGACTGTGTATCACTGGTCGGTTAAGCGTTGGGTGTGATTCTGCCGAGCGCTGCTCGCCGCCCGCCAGGAGTAGTCGTGATGCAAGCCGTTTAGGACTGGCTGAGATGAGAGCCTTGCGTTGGCGAGCCGGCTTTCCACTTGCTCGATTCGACACGGTATGCACTGCTCGATGCCCTGATGGGGCCGGGCGCAGGTGAAGGTTGACTTGTACTCCTTCACCAGCCGGTGCAGGTGTCGGTCGTCTAGAATTACGACGTGATCCAAACACTCCCGTCGTAGACTGCCCGGGAGTTGCTCACAGACAGCATTCGCCGTTGGTGCTCAATACGGCGTTGGCAACACCTCGATCCCTGCAGCTACTCGTTCGAATGATGCTCCATACTTGTTGTCATCGTCGCGGATCAAGAACCGTGGACCATCGCCAAAGCAGGTTGCTTCGCTCAGTTGCTTGGCCGTCCAGTGATCGGTTGGGATCGATGTCGCCCCGGACTGCACGATCCTCCGCGAGCCCAACTCGATCACGAGGTGTCTACGCCCTTCACAGACACCGGGCGAAAGAGGAAATCGCGGGTCTGGAGCAACTCACAGGGCCAAATCTCACTGGCACGGTCTCGCAGGAACGTGGCCCAGCTCTGCCTCGAGCTGCGATGTTCGCGCATTCCCCTGATATGCTTCTGGATCGCGACTCGAGGAGCCCCAACCACCGGTGGATCAACGGAGGATTTGGGTGCGCCAGGGGTTCTGAATGAGGGACCTGTCCTCTGTCCCCTGCCACCTGCTAACAGTGCTGAAACGGCGCAGGGCGCCATCGCTGGACAGGAACGAGGTGGGCCCCGAAAGGCTGCGAGAGTCAGGCAGTGGGCCACCCTGGGAGCATCCTACAGCAAGGCAAGGCCCTCGTCCGAACGATCATGGCCACCGCACCCCCTGGAAATCTGACGAGATCCCGGGCGCCAGCCAGAGCATCCGCGAGGATAGGCCACCCCTCTACCCTCGCCTCCTCCCACCTCCGCCTCGCAGACCCCTCTGCCTTTAACCGTCAGCTTTCAACCTTCAACCTTCAACCCGCCACTACCCAACACCCCCACGCGCCACTGCATCCGCTCCGCGCCGCTCGCCTCTGCTTCGGTTGCGCCCTGCCCATGTTCTCGTATACTGGGGCCGTCCCAGGCACCACAGTCTCCGCTACGGAGTTCGCGATGCTCGAGCCGGGAAGCATACTCGACAGCAAATACGAGATTCGGGCCCCCATTGGCCAGGGCGGCTTTGGACACGTCTACCGTGCCCGTGGGCGTCTGACGGGCGAGACGGTGGCCATCAAGGAGCTGGTACCCGCCTTCGTTGACCACCCCGAGATGGTCCAGCGCTTCATCGAGGAAGCTCGGGCCACCCTGCGTCTCACCCATCCCCACATCTTCCGCACCCACGGCATCTTCGAGGACGGGGCGACCTTTTACCTGGCGATGGAATACCTGCCCGGTGGTTCCCTGGCCGATGCGCTGAAGCGCGGCCCCCTGCCGCTGAATGAGGCGGTGCGCGTCGCCACTGAGCTGTGCGAGGCGCTCGCCCACTCCCACGGAGAGCATGTCGTCGACTGCGACATCAAGCCCGCCAACGTCCTGTTCGACGAGAAGGGCCGGGCGCGTCTGGCCGACTTCGGCATCGCTCACGTTTCAGCAGAGCTGATGACCCGGCAGTTCTTCACTGCCGCAGGCATGGCCATGGGCACCATCCGCTACATGGCGCCGGAGCAGCTTGAGGGAGTCCGCGACGATCCCAGAATCGACATCTACGCCGTCGGAGTGCTGCTGTACGAGATGCTGGCCGGGCATCCCTATCTCAACTTGGAGACCGAAAGCACGCGCCCCGCGGTGTGACATACCACGGCGCAAGATCTTCTACGACCGCTCCATCCTCCGCGGCCAACCTGGCGGCCCTTGCAGGACCCTGTGGGGATGACCCTCTGCCATCATCGACCATCGTCTTCGACGAACACCCAGAGCTGGCAGTTGCCTGTCTCCATTGAGGCCGGATCACCCGTGCAGTGGCCCGAAGAAGAGCATCGTGCACAGGAACCGGAGGCCTGGGGGCTGACCCGCTCGACGTAGCCTCGTCGCGCCAAGTCCTCCAGCATCAACTCGACCAGGGCGGGAGTGGTGTCGAGGGCAAGGGCCAACTCATCGATGCGCCGCGTACCGCCTTCTCGCAGCAGCTCAAGCAATCTACTGAGCATCTTGATGGGTCGTCTTCGCATCCTGCCGTTGCGCAAACCAGCGGGCAAGAGACGTGGCAATCAGGCTGGTGATGGGGACCGCGAGTACGAGCCCGCAGCTCCCCGCGAGGGTGCGCACGATCTCCTCAGCGATGGGCTCGCGATTGATGCGCTGCAGGAGAGGTTCCTGGTAGATAATGAAGGCGAGCATCAACGGCATCGCTCCGCCCACGTAAGCCAGCAGCAACGTGTTTACCATCGCCGCGATGTGGTCCGTTCCAATGTTGAGACTGCTACGAAACAGGTCAAGCCAACTGAGCTCCCGGTTGGCCCGGAGCAGCTCGAATATCGCCGACGACTGACCGACGCACACATCATCGAGCACGCCCAGCGAGCCGATGATGATGCCGCCCAAGACCAACCCGCGCAAATTGATCCCTGAACCCAGCTCTAGCACGAGGAACGAGCTCTCCTCCATGCCCATACCACCCAGACGGGACCAGCCCACGAAGAAACGCGCCAGAACGCCGGTCAACGTCAGGCTCAGAGCCATTCCCGCGACCGCGGCGTGGGCCTTCAGGTTTACCCCGTAGGTGAGATAGGTGGAGACCGAGAGGAGCAGGACGGCCCCGACGATGCTCACGACTACTGGATCTCGTCCGGCCACGATCTGAGGCAGGATGAAGCCGAAGATGACCCCCAGGCTGAACACTGTGCCACCTAACGAGCGGACACCCTTCCATCGCCCGACAGAGACCACGAGGGTGACGAAAAGCAAGGCGAGGAACAGCAGTGGAACGAGCCGCACGGCATCGGAGATGTAGAAGCGATCCTCCCCTGGACCTGCCGTCCGCTCCAGGAAGACGCTATCTCCGGGCTGAAACAGGCGCTG
>SKLM01000277.1 GCA_007123205.1 Thermoflexales bacterium | reverse complement strand
GCCCTCACGCCAGGGTGCATATCGTCGAGAAGCGGTGGGATGGGGCCAGCTGCTACCGGCTTGGAGGGGTCTGGAGCTGTCGAGCAGGTCGTCGACGTACCTTGCGCAGGCGACGCGGGTCAGAGACCCGCTGCGAGCTAGGGGCGGGGCGGAGACGGATCTCGCGCTGGAGACGGGGCGGAGCACAGATCCGCTGGGAACCGGGCGGGCACAGAACCGGTTTCGTCCTACGCACCTCTGAGCGCGCCCCAGAAGCGGCGCAGCGACAAGGACTCCCCGCTCAGGAGGGTCTGGGCCCGGAAGAGCCGCGCCATGAGGAGCAGCGTGCCGAGGGTGGCGAACAGGAGGAGGCCCAGGCTCACGGCGTGCTGCCAGGCGGGTACCATGGTGGCCGTCATCCGCATGATCATGGTGATCGGCGCCGAGTAGGGGAAGAGACTGAGCACCAGCGCGAGGGCACCATGGGGTGCATCAACAATGGCCGTCCACACGAAGATCGGGAGCAGCATCGGGAACGTCAGGACGAACGTCCAGGTACCGCCGCTCTCCACGTCCATAGCCAATGCTCCCATGCCGGCCATCAGTGCCGCGTAGATCCCGAACCCGCCGAGAGCATACGGCAGAACCAGCGCTACCTCTCGGGCCTCGAGATTTGTCGCGCCCAGCAGCTGGCCCACCTCCTGCCCGGTGACGATCAGGGACACCGTCGCCAGCGCCACCCAGATGGCGTACTGGATCAGAATTAACGCCGCTAATCCCAGAAGCTTGCCTGTCAGCAGCTGACGCGGCCGGAGGGACACCAGGAGAATCTCCATCACCCGGCTGTTCTTCTCCTTGGCCAGGCTCTCGAACAGATAGCTCCCGCCGGTGAACAGGGGGATCATGACGGCCATGGTGACCAGGAAGGGTATGAAGTCTAGGACCACGCCAGGATCCTCAACGACCTCGTCCGTTTCGACAGAGACGAAGAGTGGACCCGCCGGACCAAGCGGCCAGCGTAAGCGGGCGATCTCCTCAAGATCGGCATTGGGGAAAAGATTCTGTAGCAGCACCCAGTCGAAGAGCTGGGTGTCCGGAGGGGCGATCGGGAGGCGCGGGCTGAACCGTTCGATCTGGCCCGTCTCTCGGTAGTCCTCAGGGACGACGTAGTACGCGGCGATATCGCCGCGCTCCAGCGCTCCCCGGACCGTCTCCGCATCCGGATAGGCGCGGAAGGCGTCCTCGGGCACGAGCTCGGGGATGATCTCGATCAGATCGGCTCGATCGACGTAGCCGACGGGGAGATCCACCGGGTCCACCTCGATCAGCTCCGCGAGGGGCGGTTCATCGGGGATGTCGGTATCCACGAATACGCCACCAAACACCGAGACACCCAGGAGGATCAGCGGCAGGCCGAACGCTCCGATGAGGAAGCCACGGCTGGTGACGCGCTGCCGGAACTCCCGCAGGGCGACGAGGAGCGTGTTTCTCATCCCACCCTCCTCACGATTGGCGCAACGCTCGCAGGATGTCCCGCGGCCGCAGCGCCTGGCCGTACATCAGCATCGCTGCGCGGAAGACCCGGGCCACGAACCAGATGCTGGCGGCCAGGGTGGCGATGAGGACCGCGAGGCCAGCACCCAGCTGCCAGGTCGGCACTTCGGTCAACAGCATACGGAACAGGGCGATGACGGGGGCAGTCATCGGGAAGAGCGTCAGGCCCACGCCGAGGACGCCGTCCAGGTTATCGATGATGAGACCCATGAAGAAGAGGGGGGACATCCCCAGGAACCCGAGCATTCCGGCGAGCTGGCGCGCCTGCTGCTTGTCCCCGGCGATGATGCCGAGCCCCGCGGCCAGGACAGCGTAGAGGAAGTAGCCGGGAATCCCGAGGAGCACGGCCCAGAGGACGGCGAACCAGGGTATGGTCAGATCCTCCAGCCTGAGGGCTCCAAAAAGGGCCAGCGTCAGCCCCGCCGCGGCCCCCAGCAGCCAGACACCGATCTGGGTCAGGGTCAACAGCGTCATCCCCAACACCTTCCCGGTGACCAGCTCGCGGGGCGAGAGGGAGGTGATCACCATCTCCATCGCCCGCTGTTCCTTCTCCTGCACCACGGCGGAACCCATCTGGTCGGTGGTGGTCATGACGGTGAAGACGAAGACGAGAGCGAGGAACGCCGGGGTGGCGATGCGGAAGATCAGGCCCGGCCCAGGGGCAACACGCTCTCCCGTTGCCGTGCTCGCGAACATGACCTCGGAGGGATTCCCCAGGCGGGCCCGCTGCCACCCCGGCGCTTCGGGCAGCAGGGCTTCACGCATGAACTGCGACAGTCCGATGCGCAGATCGCGGCCAGGGCTCCTCTCACCGTGGAAGGCGGGGCGCCCGCCCTCGAAGTAGTCCTTGGGTATGACGAGATATCCATCGATATCGCCGCCGGCGAAGGCCTGCGCTGCCGCGCCAACCTCTGCGTAGCTCACCAGATGGAGCATCTCGTCGTCCACGGTGATCGCCTCCAAGGGCGCGAACTGATCCGTCTCGTCCACGTACCCCACCCGCGGCAGCTCCGCGCGCCTCTCCATAATGAAGGGAATAGCCCCCGCGATCACCATGAGGACCGGTATGCCAAAGGTCAGCAACAGGAACGTCCCGGACCGGACCCTCTGGCGATAGGTGGTTGTGGCTACGAGCCAGGCCCGCCTCATGTCGGCTCCACCTCATCGTCCCAGGCGACCTCTCGGCCCACGACCTGGACAAAGATGTCCTCCAGAGACGCCTGCACCCGTTCAAACCGCTGTACCGTCACCTCCGGCATGTTGACCAGGGTCCGCAGCAGTACCTCGGGTTGCACGCCCTCTTTTAGGGTCATGTGGTAGCCACCGTTGTGGGGGGTCAACCGCTCGACCCCCGGGACCTCGTCCAGAGGACCCGTCAGATCGACCGCGACGGTGTTCGTGGCGAAGCGGGTGCGGACGTCATCCAACGGTCCGTAGAGCACCTGCTTCCCGCGGTCGATGAGGAGAATGCGTTCGCACATCTCCTCCACGCGATGCATCTGGTGGGTGCTCATGACGATGGCCGTGCCCTGGTCGCGCATGCGGAGGAGCAGGTCTTTGATGATCCGCGTATTGACCGGATCGAGGCCGCTGAAGGGCTCGTCGACGATGAGCAGCTCCGGCTCGTGCATAGTACCGGCCACGAACTGGGCCTTCTGGTTCATGCCCTGACTCAGCGCCTCGATCTTCCGATCGTGGGCGTCCCAGAGCTCCACCTCGCGCAGGTACGTCTCGGCGCGCTGACGCGCCGTCTGCCGCGACAGTCCTTTTAACTGGCCCAGGAAGAGGAGCGTATCGAGCAGGGTCATATCATCGTAGAGCCCCCGCTCCTCGGGCAGGTAGCCGATGCGAGACTTCTTCTCCTCGGTCATCGGCCCGCCGAGCACGCTGATCTCCCCGGCGTTCGGCTTGATGATGTCGAGGGCCATGCGAATGGTGGTGGTCTTGCCGGCACCATTGGGCCCGAGGAGGCCGAAGATCTCGCCCTGATGGACGCGGAAGGAGAGGTTATCCACCGCCCGCACCGTGGCATACGTCTTCGATACCTCCCGGACATCTAGAGCGACGGTTCCGTTCACTGTGCCCTCCATCGCCTGATATTCAGCGGCTCCGGCCGCAACAGCCGTTGACCGCGGGCCACCCCTATTGCGTCGTCGCGAGCGGCCCTTCCGGAACCGACGCCAGTCCCGTCCATCGCCTCCAGGCCAGCGTCCACATGGTCGAGAAATAGGCAGTGATGGCACCCTGGACCAGGATGAGCAGCGGCCAGAGGAGGCAGCAGACCGCCATCACCATGCCGGGCAGGATGCCCACGATGGCGATGCCGACAGCGATGGCGATCTGGATCAGGAACAGGACGAAGGCCGAACCGAAGTTGTCCAGCACAACCCGCGCGCCCCGTCGATAGGAGCCGAATACGCCGGTGTCCTCCAGCATACAGGCCCGGTTGGCCATGGCCTCCAAGAGACCAAGGATGACGGCGACGGGGACCAGGATACAGGCCAGAACCCCGGCGATGGCAGCGAGGATGGAGACATTGGCCCGGGCCGGAGTAGCGGGAGCCGGCAGATAGAGCGCCAGGGCGGCCAAGACAGCAAGAATGACCAAGAGGAGTACCGGGATGGCGGGCAACAGGGCGATACCCACCAGGCGCCAGCCCTTGCGCCAGCCGGCCTCCCACGCCTGGCCGAAGCTGGAGAGGCCGCCTCCGTCGATGGTATCCACGGAGCCGATGAGTCCACCGCGGGAGATGATTCCTACGACCCAGAGCGCCACCACCACCACCAGGATGATGAGCGCGACGATGGCCCCGATGAGCCCGACGACGGGGGGGATGACCTCCGGCGCTGGAAACTCCGGGATGCGAAACTCGTCCGGGGCGGGCAGATCGAACCTGAAGCCGGTTCCGGTGGCCGCGCCACCGCCCGTACCGCTGCCCAGACCGGCCAGCACGCCCAGAAGAATCAGGTACTTATGGGCCCAGATGATGTCCCAGGCCCGTCTCAACACCCTTCCGTAGTCCATTGTGTTCTCCTTCGTGTTCGTTGATGCTTGGATGTCGTCCGCACCCTTCAACTGCGAAGCGCGCGGCTGTCAAAGGATAGTATACCAAAATCGTAGGGAAAGCACATCCGCCGACCCGGCAAGTCCGATCCTAGACGGACCGGCAGGATCCGCCCTGGCCGACGGACCAGGGGGGCTGCAACGAACTGCCCCGGCAGTTCCGAGACCCCGAAGGAATGCACCCGCTGGGATGGCGCGATCATTCGACGCCAGTCAGCCGCCAGGTCACCATTTCGTCATGGTAGGCCACCAGGGTGTGAGGCGGATCCACCGTATACCAAGCCGTATACGTATCGCCGACGGTCACCCGCCAGGTGACGAAATCCCCGGCAGGTGTGGATACCTGCTCGGCCGTGCGGACCACCACGACGGTATCCTCCGTGGCCGGCGCCCGATCATCGATCTCGTCCAGCCGTCGATAGGGCCAGATCAGCGCAACCTCGGCCGTGTACAGCAGGTCGAAGGGAAGGGCCGATAGCCTCCAGGGCCATTCACCCACCATCAGGGTCGAGATGACCCCGCCGCCCGCCAGGAACTCGTCATCTACCTGGCATGGATCCTCCCTGGGCATGGGGTCGGTGGGGGCGTTGGCCCCATCAAGATCGTAGCAGTACTCGAACCGTTCGTCCAGCTCTGGGCCTTCCGCCGAAACCACCATTCGACCGTCCTCCACCACGGCCCTGATGGTAAGCTTATCAGGTCCCTCGAGGAAGGTCCCCGTCAGCTCGGCCGCAATCGGCGCCAGGGTCTGTCGATGCCAGCGCACCGTGTGGTGCTGAGACATCGCCGGTTGGGAGAAGTACCCAAAGGGCGCTCGGGCGTCATACGCCGACTGCTCCATCGAGCAGCTCAGCAGGAGAGAATCTGGATTGGGGACCAGGGTGCACTCAGCCTCCCCCACCCTCTCATCGACAGCGTTCCGGATCTCGTACCGCCAATGGACTTGCTCCTCCCAGGGGGCGGGGCCCAGGTCCACCCGCTCGCCCAGCGCGAGGATCTCGGGGGTGACGCCGAACAGAATGCCCGTCAGGATGGCGAAGGCATAGATGGGCACGACGGGCAGGACGGGCCAGTTGCGGCCCAGCCAGGTGCGTCGGGGCGGTTCTTGTTCTAGCTCGGGTCGCGGTGTCAGACGGGTGAAGACCAGGAGGGCAAGCAGGGCGATCCCGGCACCGATGGCAGCAGCCCCGGCCGAGGGGACGAAGACCCAGCGTCCGAAGGCGGTTCGCTCGAGGGCGGGGGCCAACATGGCCTGCCCATTGTTGACCAGGTGGATGACGATGGCCGGGACAATCGAGTCACTGCGCCAGGTCACGTAGCCCAAGGCCAGGGTCACGGGAACCAGAGCGACACTCTGGGCCAACTCCTGGTGAATCATGATGAACAACACCGTGCTTGAAACGATGGCGAGGGCCGGGCCGCGGCGCTCGTAGGCGGACTGGATCACGCCGCGGAACAGCAACTCCTCAACCACGGGGGCGAGGATGACAACTCCAAAGAGCATCGCCACCTGATCGACCACCGTCACGTTAAGGGCTTCCGGAGGCAGGGGGATGGTGTAATCCAGGGCGTTATTGATCCATACCGCGAGGGCGCTATCAAAATGCCACAGGCCGAGCCCAATGAGGAGACTCAACCCCACGACGGGCCAGCTCACGGGGTGCAGCCTCAGGCTCTGCCGCAGATCACGGTGCTGCCCCGTGATCAAAAGGTAGAGCACCAGGGGTACCATCAGAAACACCAACTGATTGATCACCACTCGCCAGCCGAGGGACAGGTCGGCGAGGAGCAAACTCCCCCCGAGGAGCGTCAGGAAGGTCACCAGATAGAGAAGATTCACGCGCCGAATGGATGAGGTCCGTCTCATCGCAGCTCGCTCCTTCCGGCTCCGCGGCGGGTCTCCCACTGAATTACGACGGCAGCGCCAAGACGCAGGACGGTCAGAACCACACCACCGGGTTCCACACCGGCCGACGGCCCTGTGTATCGTGCGGCACCCGAGGATCCCCCCGGCTGGATACCCTCTCGAGGCATAGACACCCCCTCGTTCCCCAGGTCCACGTCCCTCGGTTGGACGCCCGGCGCGCGACGCTGTTCGCGCAGCCGTGGGCAGCGGGTCCCGTGGACATCCGTCCAGCTAAGACACGCGCTGCAGCGCGAGGCGAGCCACGGCAGGGTCTTCGGGGACTGCGCGTCCCTTGAACTGGCTCATGTACAACTCGTGGTAGAAGCCCCGGGCTGCCAGCAGCTCCTCGTGGTTCCCGCGCTCCACGATCTGCCCATCCCGGATCACCAGAATGCGGTCAGCGTCGCGGATGGTACTGAGCCGGTGGGCGATGACGAAGCTGGTTCGCCCCTCCATCAACCGGAGCAGGGCCTCCTGGATGCGCATCTCCGTCCGGGTGTCCACACTGCTGGTAGCCTCGTCCAGGATCAGGATGGCCGGATCCACCAGGATCGCGCGAGCGATGCCGAGCAACTGCCGCTGTCCCTCACTCAGGTTTCCCCCGCGCTCAGTCAGCTCGGTTTGGTATGCCTGCGGCAGGCGGCGGATGAAGTGGTCGGCATTAGCCATCCTCGCGGCTGCGATCACCTCCTCATCGGTCGCATCCAGCCGGCCGTAACGGATGTTTTCCATCACGGACCCGGAGAATAGGAAGCTGTCCTGGAGCACAATGCCGAGATTCCGCCGCAGGCTGTGCTTGTTCACGTGGCGGATGTCGATCCCGTCGATGGAGATCGATCCCCTGTCCACATCGTAGAAGCGGGTGAGCAGATTCACGAGCGTAGTCTTGCCCGCTCCGGTGGGCCCGACCAGGGCGAAGGTGCGGCCCGGCCACGCCTCCAGGCTGACGTTCTTGATCACCGGAACACCGGGCTCGTAGCTGAAGTCGACCTGGTCGAAGACGACCTGACCAGCGACGTCCTTCAGTCTCACGGCATCAGGGGCATCGGGCAGTTCCGGCTCCTCATCCATGATTTGGAACACCCGCTCGGCGCCCGCCAGTGCCGACTGGAGCTGGTTATAGAGGTCGCCCAGTTGCCTGAGGGGCGCGGCGAATCGACGCGAGTAGTTGTAGAAGGTGGCGATGGTGCCCACGGTAGCCATGCCTTGCAGCACCATCCAGCCGCCCAAACCGGCGAGGATGGCGATGTTCGCGTTGCTCAAGATGCCCATTAGGGGAGGTACCAGCATGGCGAAGGTCTGAGCGTGGATCCCGACATCGCGCACCGTCTCGTTGGCACGGTCGAAGTCGGCCAGCGTGCGGGCCTCCTGCCCATAGGCGATGATGACGCGCTGCCCACTGAACATCTCCTCGAGTTGCCCGTTCAGCTCGCCGATGCGCATCTGATAGTCGCGGAACCCGCTTCGGGTCCGCGTGCCGACCCAGCCCACAAACCAGAGCATGAAGGGGAAGACGATCATCGAGCCCAGGGCCAGCCAGAAGTTGATGGCGAACATCATCACCAGGATTCCGACTAAGGTGAGCAACCCGGACACCGTCTGCGTCACCTGCTGAGAGAGGACTCGGTTGAGCACATCGAGGTCGTTGGTCAGCCGGCTCATCAGCTCCCCATGAGGCTGGCGGTCGAAGAAACTCAGCGACAGGCTCTGGATGTGGCTGAACAAGTTATCGCGCAGGTCCCGCAGTACCCGCTGGGAGACCACGGCCATCAGCGCGGACTGCGCAGCGGAGGTCAGCCAGTCTCCGACGTATGCACCCAGCATCAGCAGCACCATGCGCTGGAGGCCGCTTCGTATCCCCTCCTGGATATAGCGATCGATGGCAAGCCCCATAAAGAAGGGGGCCAGCAGGCTGAGCACCGTCCCAATGACGACCAGCAACAAAACGACCGCCAAGACCAGTTTGTGGGGCCCAAAGGCGTCCACCAGGCGCCGCAATGTGCCGCGTACGTCCTCGGCCCGTTCGATCCGGGCCCCGTGGCGGCCCGTCGGGCCGCTCCTTGTCGCGTCCCGTCCTCCGCCTCGGTCCCCTTGCTTCTCAGCCACTTACCATCCCTCCATCTCCCAGCTGCGAGCGGTAGATCTCACGGTAGATCTCGCTCGAGCCCATGAGCTCCTCGTGCGTCCCCTCGGCCACGATCGTCCCGCGGTCGAGAACGACGATCTTATCCGCCGTCAGCGCCGAGCTGATCCGCTGGGCGATCACAAGAGTCGTGGTCCCCTCCATCAGCTGCTCCAAAGCCTGCTCAATCTCGATCTCGGTCTGCACGTCGACGCTGGACGTACTAGCATCGAGGATCAGCACCTTCGGCTGGACAAGGAGCGCCCGGGCGATGGCGACCCGCTGTTTCTGCCCGCCGGAGAGGTTCACCCCTCGCTGCCCCACATAGGTGTCGTATCCCCGTGGCAAATCGGTGATAAAATCGTGTGCCTGAGCCGCCCGCGCAGCAGCGATCACCGCCTCGTCCTCGGCATGGGGGCGGCCGTAGCGGATGTTATCACGGATCGTGCCACTGAAGAGCACCGGTTCCTGGAGCGCGATGGCGACGTGGGTCCGCAGCTGATGAAGGGGCAGCTCTCGCACGTCCACCCCATCCAACGTGACCCGCCCCCGGTCCACATCGTAGAACCGGGGAATCAGGTGGACCAGGGTCGACTTCCCCGAACCGGTGGCGCCCAGCAGGGCCACCATCTGACCGGGCTCCGCCACCAGGTTCACATCCTGGAGCACCGGGGCGCTATCCCCGCCGTCGTAGCTGAACCAGACGTTCTCCAGGGCGACCCGTCCCCGAATGGGCTGCAGAGGCTCCGGGTCGGGGGGTGGCTCGATGTCGGGATCGCTGTCGAGCACCTCCCAGATCCGGCTGGAAGAGGCACTCGCCGCGGAGAGGGGCATAACCATCATGCCCAACATCATCATGGGGAACAGAGCATAGAGCATGTAGTTGAATGCCGCCACCAGCTGACCCACGGTGAGGTCGCCCTCGATGGTGGAGATGCCTCCGAACCATATCACGGCCACGATGCTGAGATTGACCATCAGAAACATAGTGGGAATCGCGGTGGCCAGGAAGTACATGGCGCGGAGCGTCTGATCCAGCAAATCCTGATTCGCAGCCTCGAAGCGCCCGATCTCGTAGTTCCCCCGCACGAACGCTTTGACCACGCGCACCCCGGCCAGGTTCTCCTGCAACACCTGGTTCAGGCGATCCAGCTTCTCCTGAACAGCCACAAAGAGGGGCCGGGCCCGGTTGAGGAAGAACGCCAGGAGGACAGCGATGAGAGGCAGGAGAGCGACGACCAGAAGCGTCAGCCGGGGGCTGGTAAGCAGCAGCATCGTCATGCTGCCCAGAGCCCACAGCGGCGCCCGGGCCATGATCCGGGTGCCCAGCTGGACCACCATCTCCACGGTCTGGACATCGCTGGTCGAGCGCACGATGAGCTGCCCGGTCTGGAAGTCGTCCAGATTGCCGAAGGAGAAGGACTGGACCCGGCGAGCGATGGCGCTGCGGAGATCAGCCCCCGTGTTGAGTCCCACTCGCACGGCAAGGATCGTGTTGGCCACGGCGAGCACGGCACTCAGGAGCGCGGCTCCCAGCATCAAGAGGGAGGTGCGCACGATAGCCGCTACGTCGCGCTGAGCGATCCCCTCGTCGATCACCGTCTGGGTCAGACGCGGGATGAGCAGATCAGCGATGACGACGCCTACCAGCAGCACCACGGCAAGGACGACGGACCTCAAGTAGGGCCGGACAAATCGGCCCATTCGAGTCAGCGGTTTCACAGAAAAGGTCTCCTATCGCGTCTCATCTGGTATACGTGGGGAAGCCACCCGGGTTGGTCCCGATCTGGGACAGACCACTTCCTGACCTACGACGGGTGGAGGCCGGCAGTTGCTCACAATAGCCCTTCCCCGGTTCGAAGTTGGATGGGAAGCGCCCCACAGCAGGCCACGCCACCCCGGCGCTACGCTCCCTTCCGCTGCAGATTCTCACACACTCGCTGGAGGAGGTGCTCCAGCGTCTCCCGTTCGTCCTGGCTGAAGCCCGCCATGGTCTGTTCTTCCAGCTCGGCCCATATCCCCTCGACGGCGCCCCTGATCTCGCGACCGGCGGCCGTCAGGTAGACTCGGGAGACGCGCTGATCCTCGGAATCGGGGCGGCGTTCCACGAACCCGGAGCGCTCCATGCGCTTCAGGGCGTTGGTCACCGTGGCCGGATGGACCTGGAGCACGTCCGCCAGCTCCGAGTGGGTGATGCCCTCCTTCGCCCACAGGGTGCACAGGACGAACTGCTGCCCACGGTAAAGCCCGATCTCGTCCAGCACCGCCCGTGCGCGCGAGTAGTGCGCCTTGCACACCTGAGCGAGCAGATACCCGACGGTCGTGGGCAACCTGCCACTATCCATCACCGTCACCTCCGATTAGCCCTACAACCGCCCATCGGCCACCCGGACTTACAGGACGGCCGAGGAGCGCCCCAGTGGGAATCGTCCCTGGCCAGCGTGAGCGAGATTCTTCGTTGCTACAGCCACTGCGCCTCAGTCGCTTCGCCTCTTGCTCCGCTCCTCCGTATGACACGGGCGGTGGGAGTGTTAGTTTGCCGACCAAATATTGACCGGCCAATTATACCGAGAAATCGACCGGCTGCAAGGCCTGGGCCACTCCTGTCGGCCCGAGAGAGCCCCGTCCGTAGGAGCAATGTCCAAAAGTCTTACAAAGCCTTGACGCCCGCGGTTCCGTATGGTATAATCCTGCCGGTTATGCAAGAAGGGGTTGGCCTGTCAGAGCACGGGCACTCGGATCAACAGGGTACAGTCGTGGCCGGAGCTGGCTCCGCGCTCCGATTGAAGGCAGTAGATTCCAGCTGACGTATCAGTCGATACGGAAGCAAAGGAGTAACAAGCAATGAAGCTTAGAGCACGAAATCTGGTCATGGCAGCTGTCGTATTCCTCCTCGTCGCCGCGCCTCTGGCGGCCGCGGGGCACGATTCCATCGTAGACGTCGCCGTCGCCGACGGGCGGTTCACCACGCTGGTGGCTGCCGTTCAGGCCGCCGGACTGGTCGACACCCTGAGCGCGGGGGATTGGACGGTGTTCGCCCCCACGGATGACGCCTTCGCCAAGCTGGATCTGGATGCTGACAACATCGCGGCGGCGTTCACCACGGAGGAGCTCACCGACATTCTGCTCTACCACGTCCTGGTGGGGGGCATCACGGCCCAGGATGCGAGGACGATGCTGGGCGACATCACCATGGCGAACGGGCAGCGGGCGGGTCTGAAGTTCTTCCAGGGCGACCTGTACGTCAACGACGACTCGAAGGTCATCATCGAGAACGTGTTCGCCGCCAACGGCGTGATCCACGCGGTCGACACGGTCATCCTGGGCCCCTGGCCCCGCGACCCTGAGGAGCCGCCCGTGGCGGTGGTGCCGGGCGATGACACAATCGTGGGAATTGCGGCGGCCGACGGGCGCTTCACGACCTTGGTTGCCGCCGTCGAGGCTGCTGGCCTGGTCGACGCTTTGAGCGCGGGGGATTGGACGGTGTTTGCCCCCACGGACGACGCCTTCGCCAAGCTGGACCTGGACGCTGACAACATCGCGGCGGCGTTCACCACGGAGGAGCTCACCGACATCCTGCTCTATCACGTGATTGATGGCGGCGTGACCGCCGAGATCGCCAGGACGATGCTGGGCGACGTCACCATGGCGAACGGGCAGCGGGCCGGCCTGAAGTTTTTCCAGGGCAGCCTGTACGTCAATGACGACTCGAAAGTGATCATCGAGAACGTCATTGCCGACAACGGGGTGATCCACGCTGTCGACACGGTCATCTTGCCGCCCTGGCCTCGCGAGTAACACGGCAGCCACCCGCACGATGCGGGAGAGGGTGATGCCTAGCTGGAAGGTCTTCACCCCATAGGAAGAGCGGCTGTTTGCACCAATGGGGCCAGCGCTGCGGGGAAGCCCGCGGCGCTGGCCCTCTTTCGTTCCTGCCCGCGGTGAAACTGCGCCCGCGTGGGGATCGCCTTCTCTGCCAGTTTGTTTGCCGGCGGAAGCGAGGGTCTGCGTCGCTCACGCCCCCGGGCTGTTTCCGCTGCTAAGTGACTCCAGCCGCAGGGGGAGTACCCTGCGTTCTCGCTGTTGCGTCGCTGGGGTACGCTGCCTGCGCGAGCGGGCGGGTCTGTGACCCGCCCGGAGCTGGGGTTGGAGAGCTGGGGCCGGGGTCGGCGGGCGAAGGATTGGCCCGGGCGGAGCCAGCGAGGCCG
>SKLM01000401.1 GCA_007123205.1 Thermoflexales bacterium | reverse complement strand
TAGAGAGAGCCGGGAAGCTGGGAGCGGACGAGATGATTCTGTACAGCGAGGTGGACTTCAGCGAACTGGTCGAGCGAATCACGGCCGGGGAGGGTGTTGACGTCGTCTACGACGGGGTGGGGAGGACCACGTTCCTGAAGGGCCTCGACTGCTTGAGGCCGAGAGGGACCATGGTGCTCTACGGACAGGCCAGTGGCGCCGTCGATCCCATTGACCCTCAGATCCTCAACCAGAAGGGGTCCCTCTACCTGACCAGGCCGAGCCTGAGCCATTACGTGGCGACGAGAGGCGAGCTGGAGCAGCGCGCCACCGACCTCTTCGAGTGGATGAGGACGGGTCGGCTCAGCGTGAGCGTTCATCAGACCTTCGAGCTGGAAGAGGCCCCCGAAGCGCATCGGATGATCGAAGCCAGAGAGACCCAGGGCAAGCTGCTGCTGACTCCAGGATCCGACACAGCCTAAGGGTAGGAAGTCCGATGGGATGGACGATGACCGTTGAAGGCCGTGGGTGATGGACGGGCTGGGACGTGCGTTAGGCTGGTTGGGACGGGGAGATGACATGAGGCACCTCACTATTCTGCTGTTGATCTCGACCCTGGCTCTGGCGGCCTGTGCATCTCCAGCTGCCCCTGTAGAGGAACCAACACCGACGCCGACTCGTGAGGTGCCGGATGAGCCGACGGAGGTGCCGCCAGATCTCCCCACCGGGACGCCAACTCCCACCCAGGCGCCGACCGACGAGGAACAGCCCACAGCGACCCCGACGGCGATGCCTACTCCGACGCCCACGCCGGAGCCCGCCCTCGAACCTGTCGTGGAACTCGATTTGGTGGCTGAGGGCCTGACGGCACCGCTGGAGCTCGTGCCGGCCGGGGACGGAAGCGGGCGTCTCTTTGTCGCGGATCAGATTGGTGTGGTCCGAATCCTGACAGGCGAAGGAGAATTGCTGGATGAACCGTTCCTGGATGTCCGGGACCGCATGGTGAGCCTGCGATCCGGATATGACGAGCGGGGCTTGCTGGGGCTGGCTCTCGACCCCAACTTCGAGGAGAACGGATTCTTCTACGTCTACTACAGCGCACCACTGAGGCTGGAGGCCCCAGGAGGGTGGGACCATACCAGCCATCTGTCGAAGTTCGTCGTTTCACCAGTGGATGCGGACGTAGCGGACCCGGAATCTGAGCAGGTGGTTCTGCGCGTGGATCAACCGCAGTCGAATCACAATGGGGGGAAGATCGCCTTTGGGCCCGACGGCTATCTCTACCTGGGCCTCGGCGACGGCGGCGGAGCCCACGACACGGGCCTGGGACACGTGGACGACTGGTATGAGGCGAATGAGGGAGGCAACGCGCAGAACGTAACGGAGACGTTGTTGGGAAGCATTCTGCGGATTGACGTCGAATCCCAGGTTCCCTACGCGGTTCCGGCAGACAACCCCTTTGTCGGGGAGGACAGCCTGGACGAGATATGGGCCTATGGCTTCCGGAATCCCTATCGGTTCTCCTTCGATGCCAGAGGTGACCGGGAGCTATTCGTCGCCGATGTGGGGCAGAATCTATTCGAGGAGATCAACATCGTCACCCGCGGCGGGAACTACGGGTGGAACGTCAAAGAAGGGACTCACTGTTTCAGTCCAGCGACGCCGAATCAGCCGCCCGAAGAGTGTCCCGACACGGATCCCCAGGGTAAGCCGCTAATCGATCCGATTATCGAATACGAGAACGCGAACCTCCCGGGAGGACTGGGGCGGGCGGTGGTCGGGGGGTATATCTACCGGGGTGAGGCCCTCCCGGGATTCGGCGGTCGGTTGGTCTTTGCCGACTGGAGCACGAGCTTCAGCGTGGGTAACGGGACTCTGTTCGTGGCAACCCGTCCCCAGGTCGAGGGAGAGATGTGGTCCTTCGAGGAGCTCGAGGTCGCGACGACGGGCGACGGAAGGATGGGCGAGTTCATCCTGGCCCTCGGCGAGGACACCGAAGGGGAGCTCTACGTACTGACGTCGGAGATGTCTGGACCGACCGGTACGACGGGCAAGCTGCACAAGATTATGCCGGCGGGATGACGATGGCTCGGTGCGGGAGCCCGAGCATGGGGCCGGCGTCAACTGTCAAGGGAGGAGATTTGAATCGCCTTGAGGGGAGGCCGATGAGAGCTAGAACGAAGATCGTGGCAACAATCGGGCCCGCCAGTCGGGACCCAGAGGTGCTACGCCAGTTGGTTCGCGAAGGCATGGACGTGGCCCGGTTGAACTTCTCGCATGGGGACCCGGAGACCCACGAGGAGAACGTGCGGCGTATTCGCGCAGCGGCGGAGGACGTGGGGCGGACGGTCGGGATCCAGGTGGATCTCCAGGGGCCGAAGCTTCGTGTTGGGCAGGTGGCCGAGTCGGGCATATCTCTGGAAGAGGGCCAGACGGCGACGCTTGTGACCGAAGACATCGTGGGACGTACCGTCGAGACCATTCCAGTGCAGAACAAGAACTTGCCCGAGCTCGTCGACGTGGGAGATCGGGTATTGTTGGACGACGGGACGATGGAACTGGAGGTTCTGTCGGTCGAGGCAGGGGAAGTCCGGTGCCGGGTCCGTGTCGGCGGTGTCCTCACGAGCAACAAGGGGATCAACCTCCCGGGCGTGGCGGCTGAACTGCCGAGCATCACGGACAAGGACCGGCAGGATCTGGCCTACGCCCTGGCATGGGATATAGACTGGATCGCGCTGTCGTTTGTGCGCACCGCCGACGGGATCCACCAGCTCAAGGAGTTGGTCCGAGACCTATCACCGGACGGCGAAGCCGTGCCCGTGATGGCCAAGATCGAGAAGCCGCAAGCGCTGGACAACCTCGCTGCAATCATCGACGCTGCAGACGCCGCCATGGTGGCGCGGGGTGACCTGGGAATCGAGATCCCGCCGGAGGAGGTGCCCATGGCCCAGAAGCGGATCATTGGGGCGTGCAACGAAGCGGGGATCCCGGTGATTACAGCTACCCAGATGCTGGAATCGATGATCCGAAACCCTCGTCCAACCCGCGCGGAGGCGTCGGACGTGGCCAACGCCATTCTGGACGGAACCGATGCGGTGATGCTATCCGCAGAAACCACCATCGGATCGTATCCGGTGGAAGCCGTGCGCACGATGATGCGGATTATCGAAGAGGTGGAGGCGAAGCGTCCCCAGGTGCCCACGCGAGGATTCCGTCCGCTGGAGGGAGGGTTGCGGCTATCCATCGCCGACGCTGTGGGACGGGCTGCACGGGAGGCCGCCCATGACCTGCAGGCCGCGGCCCTGATCACTCCGACGGTCTCGGGCTACACCGCCCGGGTGATGGCGCACTACCGGCCGCAGGCGCCCATCGTCGCGGTGACACCCGACGAGCGAGTACAACGGCGGTTGACCCTGTATCGAGGCGTCATCCCTCTGCTGGCTCTGCGGGCGAACAACTCGGACGAGATGATCGACCACGCCGTGGACGCGGCTCGTGCCAAAGGATTGGTGGCTGACGGCGACACGCTGGTGGTGACGGCGGGGGCTGCTCGCTCGGAGCCGGGAACTACCAATCTGATGCGGGTCTACGTCGTGGGGGGAGAGGC
>SKLM01000179.1 GCA_007123205.1 Thermoflexales bacterium | reverse complement strand
TCCTCCGCCACATTGGCTACGTAGATGCGCTTCTTGGCGGTGAGAAGCTGAAGCTCCCGACCCAACCGAGCTCTCAGACCCCCCCGCGCCGCCCAGGAGATGGCTCGCTCGCCAATCTCGAGCTGGCCCCGGAGCTCCCGCAGCGCCTCCATCTCAGCGCCGTAGTCGCGGGGTTTGGCTTTTGCGACGGACCGAGTCTTCTGCATCCGCCTCTCCACCACCTCGAGATCGGCCAGGATCAACTCCAGATCGAGCACCTCGACATCACGGACAGGCTCAATGTCACCGGCGACGTGGGCTACGTCAGGATCTACGAAGCAGCGGCAGACCACGGCAATGGCATCCACCGTTCGAATATGTCCCAGGAACTGGTTCCCGAGTCCTTCGCCGCGGTGTGCCCCTTTGACCAGGCCCGCAATATCTACGAACTCCACGGCGGCGGGCGTGACTCGATCAGGCTGCACCATAGCCGCCAAAGCGTCCAATCGGGAATCAGGGACTGCCACGACGCCGCGGTTCGGCTCGATGGTGGTGAAGGGGTAGGCGGCCACATCGGCTCCCGCGTTGGTGAGCGCGTTGAACAGGGTAGATTTTCCCACATTGGGCAGGCCGACAATACCGATCTGTAAGGGCATAGCAGACTCCTTTAGCCGTCTTCGGGCAAAGGTGTGATCAGGGGGAGAGTGATACAGAACGTGCTGCCCTGGTTGAGCTTGCTCTCCACCGAAACCTCTCCTCCGTGGCGGTGGACGATAGACTTGACCAAGGACAAACCCAGACCCGTGCCAGGCACATCGGGTGCGTCAGCGCGCTTGGGGCGGTAGAATTTCTCGAACAGGCGGAGCTGATCCTGTGGGCCAATTCCGATCCCGGTGTCGGATACCCTGATTACAGCCCGCTTCGTGGGATCCCGTCCGCGGACAGAGAGTCCAACGGTGACGACACCTTTGCTCGGTGTGTACTTGATGGCATTGTCCACCAGGTTGGTCATCGCCCGCAGGAGGAGGGTTGCATCACCGCATACGACCGCAACATGGTGAGAGCCAGCGGGAAGGGGGCTCAGCGACTCCAGGCGCAACGTGACGCCCCTGGCCACTGCACGGGCGCGCATGGTCTCTACCGTCTCCGCGAGGATGACGCCGAGGTGGCAGGGCTCGCGCTCAAGGCCGACGCCCGCCTCGATACGGCCTAGATCAAGAAGATTCTCCACGAGATCGCTCATGCGGTCGACACCACGCAGGATGTTCTCAACGTGGGCCTGCTGCTGCTGATTGAGGTCGCCGACGGAGGACAACATGGTCGCGTACCCGCGCATGAAGGAGAGAGGTCCCCTAAGATCGTGGGAGACCGTGGCGACGAAGTCAGACTTCAGTTGGTTGAGTTCTTTGAGCTCAGTGATGTCGCGCATCACGGCCACGCGACCAAGGCGCCCAGCATCGGCGCTCAAGATGGCGGAGACGTTGGCGCACAGGGTTCGTCCATCCGGCAGAGACACCTCACGATTCAGCGCCTGGGGGGGGTGGAGAGGGGCGCTGAAAGCTTCCATCAACAGCCGGGGCAGCGGGCATCGGTCGATTTTCTGCCCCGAGACTCGATCCGCCTCAACGCCGAGGGCACGTTCAGCGGCCGGGTTGATCAGCAGCACACGCTTCTCCCGATCGGTCACTATGACAGCGTCAGTGGTGCTGGCCAGGGTGGCTGCCAATCGCTGGCGCTCCCCTTCGGCCGTTCGAAATAGGCGAGCGTTCTCGACCAGCACGGCTGCTTGCCCGGCGAGTGTCGAGAGTAGGTCTATCTGGGAGCTGTCGACACAGCGAAGCGTGGCGTATCCGATCCACAGTACGCCGGACCCTTGCTGTCGAGGACGAATCGGCAGCGCAAGGACGGTCTTGATTTCCGATGGAAGGGGCCTGGGATCGACCCACGATCTGGCGCGGGCCAGATTCTCGAGGATAAGGGGGTGGACTCGATTCTGGGCAGCCGTGCTCAGAGCTTCATCAAGAACATCTAGTCCCGGAAAGGTTTGACCCCGGGACCACGTCAGACCAGGATCCCCTTCGGGGGACAGGAGTACGATACGAGCAACCTGTGCCTCGGTTGCTCTCAGCACCCCTTCAAGAATAAGGGGCATGCCCTGCGATACTTCAAGGGTTCGCGAGACTGTCTGACTGACCTCGAGCAGGAGAGAGAGCTGGTCCATACGGTCCTTCAGACCGAGTCGCATGTCCTCAAATGCGTGTCCCACGCGCGCGACCTCGTCGTGGCCCGGAATATCGACCGGCGCGGAGAGATCGCCTTCCGCGATGCGATCGGCTGCGCTGGCAAGTCGTTGCAGAGGTTGAGTCACCCAGCTGGTTACCAGCGAGATGACGATCACGAGTCCGCCACCCAGCAAGATCTGAAGGCCAAGCAAAGGAGCGGCGATCTGTCTGGCCTGCTCGGAGACAACCGTGTAGGGGAGACGGATGACCACAGCCCAAGGATGTCCCTGCACGGCGAGGTGGTAGATCAGCTCGCGGGTGTTGTCTCGAGGATTGCGGCTCTCGTAAGCCGACCCCCCCATTGGGGCGGAGATGAGACGCGGTCTCTCGTCGCTTCGGTGCTCAGCCAACAGCATATTGGCGTCGGGATGGGCCACGATCCGCGCCTCGGCGTCCACCAGGAACCCCTCGCTGCCCTCTTCGGGCCACTGAATGCCCGTGAGGACGCGGTGGATGATGGGGTTAACGTCAAGCTGGGTACGACCAACCAGCACCCGGGACGGCATGCCGTGCTCAGAAGCGGACGAGAGAGGAGGAACGGGTGTTAGGAAGGACTGGATGACCAGGCCTCTCTCGGAGCGGTGAACGGCACTGATCTGTGTTGCCCCGCTCTGGAACCCCCTTTCGACCAAGATCAGCTCCTGAGGCGTCATCAACGGGTCGCCGGTAGGGAGGGGCGGATAGGTGGCAAGCAGCCGCCCATCTGCGTGGAACAACAGCAGCTGATCGAAGAAGACCACGGTCTGCATGTTCCGGCGCAGGGAGCTCTCGAGTGCGACCGCATCACGGCCCAACAGATCGGGGTCACGAGCATACTCGGATATCAAGCCCTGGCCTGTTTGGATGAAATAGGGGATCTCATGGGCAGCATGGGTGGCGTCTCTGGCCATGCGCTGCAGGGCGTGGGAAGTCGCGAGGCGGAGGGCTGCCGCTGTCACAGCATAGACCAGCACGACCGTCATGAGTCCGACAAGAGGACCGAATAGCAGCAACAAGCGACGGTTCAACGTATAGCTATAGGGAGGCGAGCGAGGCGCTACCCGGATCGGGCGCCACTGCGGCTTAAGGAGATAGACGGTCTGGACGAAGGCCCCTGCCACGAGGCTCTCAACGAGGAAGGGGACGAGACGCGCGTAGGTCCAGCCTATGGCATAGTCGAGGCCGGACAGGCCTGCATCGGCGACAGGTGCAAAGGATGAGCAGAGTAACAGGAGTGCGGCCGCGGGGGTCATCAGCGGCAGGGTGATGGCGGGCTGACGGGCGATAGCCGGGAGACGACCACGGTAGTCCTGATGCAGAAGCAGCCCGTTCAAGAGCCCAAAGGCAGC
>SKLM01000416.1 GCA_007123205.1 Thermoflexales bacterium | reverse complement strand
TCATGCGCGACAAGGAGCGGCTGCTGTCGCTGGACGAGCCGGTGGAGTTCATCTTCTCCCACTCGGCGCTGCGGGAGGGGTGGGACAACCCGAACATCTTCCAGATCTGCACGCTGAACCGCACCATCTCGACGATCAAGAAGCGCCAGGAGATCGGGCGCGGGATGCGGCTGGCCGTGGACCAGACGGGGGAGCGGGTCTTCGACGAGCAAGTGAACCGGCTGACGGTGGTGGCGAACGAGAGCTACCGGGAGTACGTCGACCGGCTCCAGACGGAGTACGTCGACGAGGTGGGCACGGGTCAGGAGCCGCCGCAGCCGAGGGACGCGCGGAAGCGGCGGACGGTGCGGCTGAAGAAGGGGTACGAGCTCAACCCCGAGTTCAAGGAACTGTGGCAGCGGATCGCTCGGCGGACCCGCTACCGGGTGCAGCTCGATACGGAGGCCCTGATCGCGGCCTGCGCCGAGGCGGTGTCCCCGATCTCGATCCAGCCGATCCAGGTGCGGACGACTCGCGGCCGCGTCGACCAGATCCGGGAGCGTGGCGCGTTCGAGACGACGCTGCTGGGCGAGGGGGCGGTGACAGTCGAAAGGGCCTACGAGATCCCCAACGTGACGGCCCGCCTGGCCGAGGAGACGAACTTGACGCGGCGCACGCTCCGGCTGATCCTGGCCCGGGCCGGGAACCTGGGCCAGGTGTTCCACAACCCCGCCGAGTACATCCAGCGTGTGGCCGAGGCGATCAACCGGGCGAAGCGGCGCTTCCTCGTCGACGGGGTCCAGTATCTCGAGGTGGGCGACCATTATCGGATGTCGCTGTTCCAGGACATGGAGGGATACGGGGACAGCCTGCTACCCATCGAGCGGTCGATCTACGACCACGTGATCGCGGACTCGAAGCTGGAGCGGGGCTTCGCGGAGGCGCTGGACGAGATGGATGAGGTGAGGCTGTTCATCAAGCTTCCCGACTGGTTCGTGGTGGGCACGCCGGTCGGAGACTACAACCCGGACTGGGCCATCGTGCTCACCATACAGGATGAATTCGGGGAGCCACGGGAGAAGCTCTACCTGGTGCGCGAGACGAAGGGATCCCTGGACGAGGAGCAGCTCCGTGGGATGGAGGAGATGAAGATCGACTGCGCGCGGCGCCACTTCCGGGCGATTGGGGTCGATTACGATGTGGTGACCGGGGTGGAGGACCTGCGACGGCACCCGTAGGGGAGACGGCCCACCGATCAGCTCTCGATGTTTCGAATGGGGGCGACGATGGAGATACTGGAGCGGCATACGGAGGTACTGCGGCTGATTCTGGAGCGATTTGGAGGCGAGTCGGTCGACTGGGTGGTGACCGGCAGCCTGGGGATGGCCCTGCAGGGTGCGCCCTTCGAGGCTCACGATATCGACATCCAGACAGACAGCTCAGGGGCCTACCGGCTGGGATCGAAACTGGCCGGATTCGCGGTCACACCGGTACGATACGTGACGTCGGAGCGGATCCGTTCGCATCTGGGGGCGTTCGAGATCGAGGGTGTGGCGGTGGAGATCATGGGGGGTATCGAGAAGCTGGTGGATGGGGAATGGGAGCTACCCGTCGATGTGCGGACCCACCGGTGCTGGGCACGGCTGGACGAGCTGAAGGTGCCGGTGCTGTCGTTGGAATACGAGGTCGAAGCCTATATGAAGCTGGGTCGGAGCGCAGAAGCGGCCAGGTTGCGGGCCTGGCTGGACGAGCGAGGGTGAAGTAGGAGGGTCTCAGTCCCGGGGGCCAGGGGTGGATAGGGCTGACTTACGGCCAGGCCGGTCCCAGGGCGTTCGAAGGGTTCTTCCGGGCGGACTACAGCCGGGGCCCATGAGGCCCGCAGGGCGAGGCGTCCATTGGGCGCCCATACGATGTCCCAGAGGGTGGCCGAGCTGCATCGGCCGGGGAGGATTCGCTACGAACGGCATAGTCCGACAGGACAGGGCCCGGTAAGATCTGGGGACTGGCGGCAGGAAGCGACGAGGGCTACGACGCTTGGTATCCGTGGAGGAACAGCCAGGGAAAAGGAGAAGGAGAGTGTGAGTCTGTTAGGCAATATCATATGGTTGCTGTTCGGAGGCCTGATCGCCGGGATTGAGTACATCCTGGCGGGACTACTGCTTTGCCTGACCATCGTCGGGATTCCCTTCGGGCTGCAGTCGATTAGACTGGGGCGCGCCATGTTCGCCCCCTTTGGGAAGAAGGTGGTCGAGGCGGAGCGACCAGGACCGCTGAAGCTGGTCTTCGACGTGTTGTGGATCCTACTGTTCGGGTGGGAGATCGCGCTGACGCACCTATTGTTCGCGGTGGTGCTGGGCATCACGATAATCGGGATTCCCTTCGCGAAGCAGCACCTGAAACTGATTCCGGTGGCCCTGCTTCCCTTCAACAGGGACCTTCGGCGCGTATAGCGGGAAGGCAGGCCCACTCGCTGCGTCCGGAAGCCGGGCTGGATTACCGCTGGGATAACTCAGGCTTCTGTGGGGCCACGTCAGGCAGCGGATGCGGCGGGTGCCTGGGGCTCCGGGCGGGTCTGTGACCCGCCCGGAGCGGGGACGCCGCGGACTGCGGACGGCACGGAGCGGGATGGCGCGGGGCAAGGGGGAGGTTCGCGGGGCTAGGCGGGGGCAGCGCCGGTGGTGGAGCGTATCACCAGTCTGGCGGGAAGCTCTCGGTTGAACCCACCGTCTCCTGTCTCCCCAGCCAGCACGCTCAGCAGGATGGAGGCGGCTATGTCACCGTACTGAGCCACCGGCTGGTGAATGGTGGTGAGGCCGACGTACTTGGAGACGTCGTGGTCATCAAAGCCCATCACCGAGATATCCTCGGGAACGCGCAGCCCCAGATCGCGGATGGTCTTCAGAGCGCCGATGGCCATCTCGTCGGAAAACGCGAAGACGGCGGTGGGCGATTGACGGACGGAGAGCAATTGGGTCATCGCTTCCGCGCCGCCCTCGTACGAGAAGTTACCCGGAACATCAAACTCGGGCCGGAACTCGATGTCGTTCTCCTGCAGCACATGGAGATAGCCCCGCTTACGGTCCCGGGGAATGGGGAAGCGCATGGGATCTTCGACCAGGCCCGAGATGATGGCAATTCGCTCGTGGCCCAGGTTGACCAGGTGACGCGTGGCCGTCATTGCGGCGGTGAGGTTGTCACACGCCACGGAGGGGAAGGAATCAGTGACCGTCTCTACGGTCACGACGGAGAGGTCTGCGTTGGTCAACACGCGCTCGTCGTCCTGGTCCAGAGGCGTGGTGACGATGATGATCCCATCGACGCGCTTACTGGTGGCGATCTGTCGGAGGAGTTGAGAGCGACTCTCGGATCCGGTGATGCTGTAGCGAAGCACGTCATAGCCGTGGGCCGACAGCACCGCCTCGGCGATGGTGGACACCTTGTTGTAGAACCATTGATCGACGAGGGGGACCAGGATGCCCACTGTCATAGTCCGTCCGGTGGCAAGGCGCGAGGCATAGGGGTCGATGGAGTAATTGAGCTGCTCGGCAGCCCGCAGAATGTGGTCCCGGGTTGAAGGAGCCACATTGGGCAGCCCACGCAGAGCCCGGCTGACGGTGGCCGTAGAGAAACCGGATCTTTCAGCTACTTCGTCAATGGTCGGCGACATGTTCACCTCTGGTTGAAATATCTTCCTACGTCTTGGCGGGGCCCCCTAGATGAAGAGAGCAGGCCCCCACAGGTGTGGCTTACGGCGTTGACCGGGTTTCGTGACAGATAGCCGCGGGACCACCGGGACTAGGGGAGACCGCTGCCACACCCTCAAGACCTGTTCGGGAACTTGGCCTCCGTCTGCAGATCCGTTCGCCGACAAATCCCCTTGCCTGGAGAAACCTTGGTCTGCAGAATCCTCGCCCGCCGATGCTTTCGTCATCCGACACCTTCTTCAGCGGGTCCCGGGCCGGCCTGTCACGTCCTTCACGCGTCACCCTAGCGAACCCGGGATGCCCTATCAGCGGACGTATCCTCAGAACGATGTCCAGGATCAAGGCTCAAACCGGGCCTTTGGAGCCGACACCTCAACCTGACACCTGGCCCGCACACCCGACCATACCGTGCCCACTCTGCAAGCCCTTACATACCCTTACACTCGTATGCGGACAGTATACACCATAACGGCACAAAATGCAAGGGGAAAAGCGCTCTTACGCAAGAATTGACCCTTGACAAGGGGATGCTCATGGTGTATACTGTAAGCGGTTACACTCGCGCGCGCTTCTGATGTATCATTGGCGCGTATGGAATGCAAACGCTTCCACGCCCGCGATCATCGGAGTATTGCGAGGGAAGGGTAATTCTGCCGGATGGTCTGTACAACGGAGGGCTCGGGTTGATGGTTTGTCCGAGCGTGGGGATCATGGAGCAAGAGGTGGACCTGTCAGGTGGCACCCGCGCGTACCCAGAGCCTCGGCTTCTGACCGAGCGTACGCAAGGCCTGATCAGTTGGGCCAGGGCTACCCAGCGTGACGCGACGTCTCCCTTCGAGGCAGCACGGACAATCGTCAGGCGGCTTGGGGTCCACAGACGGGACAGATATGCCGAGGTCGGTTTCTGGGCACCGGAGCTCGTGGAGCGTGATCTCCCGACGGACCAGGTCTTCCTGGAGCTGCTTTCCCCTTTGGACCGGATCGATCTGCAAGCGGATCACCAGAAGGTGCGCTTTCGCCGATGGGATGTGCCGCTGAAGCAGGAGGGCGAGTTCCTCTGGGGTGCTGTCGCGGGCATGGAGCCAGGTCAGCGCGATCAGATGGGCACGCTGTACCAGGTCCGATACGCGGACGGTGACGGCAGGTGGCACGTGATCCGGGACTACCTAGCCTACTCAGTTCCCTTCGGATCCTTCGCCCCGGCCGAGTTCTATGATATGGATCGGATGGAGTGGGAAAGGGGAGATCGGGACTATTTCTCACACCTGGACACGGAGCCCGAGCCTGATGGTGTGGGCCGGGTGAGGGCCCCCACCAACATCCTGCAGGTGCACGTAGGCACCGGATCTGCGGAGGGTACGCTGGCCGGCCTAACCCGTATCTACGCTGGCATTGCGGAGAAGATCCGACGTGGCGAGCCGCTGACGCCAGCCGAGGAAGTCTATGTGGGATACGATGCGGTACAGCTGATGCCGATTGCGCCCATTATCGAACACGAATCAGGGCCTCCCCTGTGGCAACGGCTCCCCCATAAGCCGGCAGCCGACACGGCCGTGGTTTGCCTGAGACGCCCGGACATGACGAACTGGGGGTACGACGTCCTGCTGTTCGCCATGTCGGCGATCAACCCGGTGGTGTTGGGAAGCCGGCGGCCTGATGAGCTGGTCGATTTCATCGCCGAGCTCCACACCTTCCCGGAGAAGCCCATCAAGGTCATCTTCGACGTCGTGTACGGGCACATCGACAACCAGGGGCTGGCTCTTCTCAACGGGCGGTTCTTCGGTGGACCGGGCATGTACGGCCAGAACGTCAGTTTCCGGGATCCGGTGGTGCGAGCGTTGCTCCTGGAGATGCAGCGGCGGAAGCACAACTACGGGGTTGACGGTGTCCGGGTCGATGGGGCGCAAGATTTCAAAGTCTGGGACGCGGAGGCCGGGAGGATGTCTCACGACGACGACTATCTGCGACTGATGAACGATGTGGTGCAGGAAGTGGCCGGTCAACGGTACCGTCCGTGGATGATCTTCGAGGATGGGCGTCCCTGGCCGCGAGACGATTGGGAGCTGGCCTCGACGTACCGGGAGGTCATCGAGCAGATGCCCAACGTCTTCCAGTGGGGTCCGCTGACATTTGCGCACAATACGCCATTCCTGTTCACCTTCTGGATCTCCAAGTGGTGGCGCATCCGGGAGATGGCGGAGTTCGGCAGCCGGTGGATCAGCGGCTGCGCCAATCACGACACCCTGCGGCGAGGCACGCAAGTGAAGACGAACGCACGGGTCAACTCCTACCTGGGCGACTCGCTGCCGGACATCTTCAGAGAGGCCTACGACAGCCCGGCATCGCAGCTGCTCCATTACGGGTTTTTGCCCGGGGTGCCTATGGACTTCATCAACGCGTCCATGCGGGCCCCGTGGGGATTCATACGGAACACGGACAACCGTTACAGTGTAAAGGTGGTCTCGGAGGAGTCTGGCTTCCTGGATTGGATCGTGGACGACGCACTTTTCGCGCGGCAGGACTCGTTTCGTCGGCTGAAGGAGCTGGGCTTCGTCGAATTGGACCAGCTGCGTCGGTTTATGCGCGTTCTGGAACACGCTGTTCGGGCCACAGATTACGATCTTGGCGGGGTGGTCTCCGTTCTGGAGGCGGTGAAGCCGCCGCTGGCGGTGCGTCCGTTCTCGGCATACGAGTTGAAGAGAATCGCCAGGGCTTGGATGGACGATGTACACGAGTTGTGTAACGTGGCTCGCTACGGCGAAGGACTGACGGCCAAGCAAGCCCACTGCAACCTGGCCGTACGGGAGTTTCGGCGTGCCCGACCCTGGTTGATGAAGGATCTAGGGGCCAGGGACCACTTCGACTATCTGCACCCGGTGGACGGCAGCGTGGTATTCCATGGCCTTCGCCATGGACCAAAGGGACATGAACAGATCCTCTTCTTGGCGAATATGACGGGTGCCACGTGTACCATCGTACCGACAGGCCTACCGATTCCGCACGTGGAGACGGATGGTTGGGAGCTGGCAGTGGCGGCTCCGGGCTTGGAGGTGGCAAGTGCGGATCAGCCGATCCAGCTTCACGACGGTCAGGGCGCCGTGTTCGTCAGGCGGAACCGAAGCGAGCCGCCATCCACAGGCAGCCTATGAGGGCAC
This sequence comes from Thermoflexales bacterium, assembly GCA_007123205.1. Classification (GTDB taxonomy): domain Bacteria; phylum Chloroflexota; class Anaerolineae; order B4-G1; family B4-G1; genus SKLM01. The sequence goes on along the minus strand of SKLM01000416.1, from coordinate 6,084 downwards.
CAGCGCTGGATCACGGCAGACAGAGGGAGTAGTGGCCGTGTAAGCTCTTGGCAAAGAAGGAGGGTGTCTTGCGAGGAGGTGCGACTGAGACGAACCCCTGACACTTGCTGACTCAGGCGTATGAGGAAGACAGATCAGCTGAACTGGACAGAATATCAAGTATCGTTGGAGGAGGAATAGCAGACATGTTGGCGAGTAAGAAGTTGTGGAGCGTGCTAAGTCTTATCATCGTCCTGTCTCTCGTGTTGGTGGCCTGTGGACAGCCAGCGCCAGAGGTGGACGACCCGGAAGAAGCACCCGACGAAGGAGTCGTGACCATCTTCGGCGCGTTCGTTGACGAGGACGCGCGTCGATTCCAGGCTTCGATGGAACCCTTCACTGAGCGCACCGGCATCGAGGTCCAGTATGAGGGCTCTGGTGACTTCGAGACCCTCATCCTTGTCCGCGTTGAGGGCGGCAATCCACCCGATATCGCCGCCTTCCCGCAGCCGGGGCTGCTGGCGGGCTTCGTGGAGCAGGACCAGGTCATCGACTTGAATGACTGGATGGAGAGGGACTATCTCGAAGAGCAGTACGAGGATCACTGGCTGGAGATGGCCACCATGGACGGCATCATGGCTGGCGTCTGGTACCGGGCCAACATCAAGAGCCTGGTGTGGTATCCGGTGCCGGAGTTCTCCGACGCGGGATACGAGATCCCCGAGACCTGGGACGAGCTGCTAGCGCTGTCGGACCAGATGGTCGCCGACGGCAATACACCCTGGTGCATCGGCATTGAGAGCGCTGGCGCCACCGGCTGGGTGGCCACCGACTGGATGGAGGACATCATGCTCCGCACCCAGCCTGTGGAGAAGTATGACCAGTGGGTCACCGGCCAGCTCCCCTTCGACTCCCCGGAGGTCAAGAACGCGGCCGAGATCATGGGCGAGATCTGGTTCAATCCGGACTACGTATACGGTGGCACCGCCTCCATCCTCACCATGCCCTTCGGCGATGCGCCAGACCCCATGTTCGACTCTCCGCCTGGCTGCTACATGCACCGGCAGGCCAGCTTCATCCCCGCCTTCTTCCCCGACGGGGTCGTGGTCGGTGAGGACGTGGATTTCTTCTACCTGCCGCCCATTGACCCGGCATATACCATGCCTGTCCTGGGCGCCGGTGACCTCTTCGCGGCCTTCAACGATCGCCCCGAGGTTCGGCAGGCGGTCGAATTCCTGACCACCGGCGAGTCCACCCGGGCCTGGCTGCAGGCCGGGGGCTTCGTCTCACCGCACAACGACGCTGAACTGGACTGGTACCCGACGGAGACGGACCGCAAGTACGCCGAGATCCTGGGCGAGGCCAGCGTCTTCCGCTTCGACGCCTCCGACCTGATGCCGGGCGCCGTCGGCGCCGGCTCCTTCTGGACCGGAATGGTCGATCTCGTCAGCGCCCGGGGCGAGAACCTGGACGAGGTGATGAGGACCATCGATGCGTCCTGGCCTGAGTAGATCCGGGATGCCTGGCTGACTGGTGGCAATCCAGGGAGCAGGACGGCCGTCCGGGCCGTCCTGCTCCCTCGGCTACCATCACAATCGTTCTCACAAGTGCAAAAAGGAGCATAGCGATGGAGTTGATCCAGGAAAGCAAGCCAACTGCGGGGGTCTTGCATTGGTTTACGACAGGTGTGGGACGTCTGTTGGTCTCCCTACTGGTGCCTGTCCTCACATTCGTGGTGATGTGGCAGGTCTTCATCTTCCTGCGGGAGGGAGACGCCCCGAAGCTTATCACCGTTGCGGTTGCCATCGTATGGGGGGTGGGGGGGGTCGCGTTACTCTACGTTCTCTCGAACTGGGTGGTCGATCAGCTCCCGGGCCAGCTGCAGGCCCAACTACGCCCGTACGTGTTCGTCGGCCCTGCACTGGTGATTCTGGGATGGTACCTCCTGCTTCCCACGGTGCGCACCCTTTACGCCAGTTTCTTCGACGCCAGAACGGCGAATTTCGTCGGTCTGGACAACTACATCTTCGCCTTCACCGACCCGAAGATGCTGGAGTCGTTCCGGAACAACCTGATGTGGCTGATCATCGGCACTTTCTTTGCGGTGGCATTTGGGTTGGTCATCGCCATCCTGGCTGACCGCTCCAGATTCGAGACGATCGCAAAGTCGTTGATCTTCATGCCGATGGCGATCTCGTTCGTGGGTGCCGGCGTGATCTGGCGATTCATCTACGCGTATAAGCCACCCGGGGTCGAGCAGATCGGTCTGTTTAACGCGGTGCTCACAACCTTCGGGCTTGAGCCACAGGCGTGGCTGACGCTGCGGCCGTGGAACAACCTCTTCCTGATTCTGATATTGATCTGGCTGCAGACGGGTTATGCGATGGTGCTCTTGTCGGCGGCCCTGAAGGGTGTGCCGCAGGAACTGTTGGAGGCAGGCCGCATCGACGGAGCCAACGAGGTTCAGATCTTCTTCAGCATCCTCATCCCCTACATCCAGGGCACGATCGTCACGGTCGCCACCACCATCATCATCCTTACATTGAAGATCTTCGACATCATCTTCGTGATGACGAACGGCAACTTCGGCACCGAGGTGATGGCCAGTATGCAGTACAAGCAGATGTTCAGATTCACACACTTCGGTCGCGGGGGCGCCGTAGCCATCGTTCTGTTGATCGCCGTGATCCCGGTCATGTGGTACAACCTCAGGCAGTTTGGGGAACGGAGGGCCTTCTGATGAACTCGAAGAAGCGAAGAAAGATCACGTCCGAGATTCTGGTCAATGGTGGGCTCCTCGTGCTCTGCCTCCTGTGGACGCTGCCGACGCTGGGACTGCTCGTTTCGTCCCTCCGACCACCGCGCGCCGTCAATACGACGGGTTGGTGGACCGCCTTGCGGCCGACGGAGGAGGCCGGAAATCCTCGCTTCACCATCGATAACTACCGTCAGGTGCTGCTGGGTAGGGATATGACCTTCGTCACAGCGGAGGGCGAGACGGTCCTGGCCAGCGGCGACGACCTCAGCACCGCCCTCCTGAACAGCATAGCGGTCACCCTGCCCTCGACCATCATTCCCATCCTGATCGCCGCCTGCGCTGCGTACGCCTTCGCCTGGATGAAGTTCAAGGGGAGGGGCTTCTTCTTCGTCGTCGTGGTGGCCCTTCTCGTCGTGCCGCTACAAATCGCGCTGATCCCTATCCTGCGGGACTACACCAGGTTGAACCTCACGGGTACTTTCCTGGCGGTGTGGCTGGCCCATACCGGCTTCGGTTTGCCCCTGGCGACCTACCTGCTGTACAACTACATCAGCACGCTCCCACGGGAGATCCTGGAGTCCGCCTTTCTGGACGGCGCATCGCACTTCACGATGTTCACACGACTAATCCTCCCGCTATCCGTTCCAGCGCTGGCATCCTTCGCCATCTTCCAGTTTCTCTGGGTGTGGAACGACCTGCTGGTGGCCCTGGTCTTTATCGGCAGCCGGCCCGAGGTGATGGTACTGACCCAGCGGTTGCAGGAGATGGTGGGCTCCCGGGGACAGGACTGGCATCTGCTGACCGCAGGTGCGTTCGTGACCATGTTGCTTCCGATGATCGTCTTCTTCTCGCTACAGCGGTACTTCGTTCGCGGCCTGCTGGCGGGCTCGGTCAAGGGGTAGGCTGGCGAAAAAGACGATTGATGCTGGTCCCCAATGATCGACGGCCGTGGTGCCAGAGCATGTCAGCGCTCTGGCACCGCGGGAGCGGGCCAGGTAATGGATCACGATGCGTGGCAATCTGTTGGAGCATCTGAGACACAGCGTGAACTCCGGGAATACAAGAGCAGAGAAAAGAGCCAGAAGAGGCCGGTCGGTGCCCATACAAGCCTTCATCCTGGACCTGGACGGCGTCTTAACGGACACGGCCGAGTACCACTTCCGCGCCTGGAAGCGCCTGGCAGACGAGGAGGGTGTGCCCTTCGACCGCCGGGCCAATGAAGAGCTTCGGGGCGTGTCGCGCCGTCGATCGCTGGAGCTTCTGCTCGGGCAGCGCGTTGCCGACTACAGTGAAGAGCAGATGGAAGAGATGATGGATCGGAAGAACGGCTACTATCAGAGCTTCCTGGAAAGCATCACAGGCGATGATCTGCTGCCCGGCGCCCGTGAGCTCATCGATGGACTAAAGCGTCGGGGATTGAGGATCGCTATCGGATCCGCCAGCAAGAACACGCGGATCGTGCTGGGCAAGCTAGGGATCACGGAGGCGTTCGACGGCATTGCCGACGGGCACAGTGTGACGCGGGCGAAACCGGCGCCTGACGTGTTCATCCACGCGGCGGGGCAGCTGGGGGTACCGGCGGTAGCGTGCGTGGTCGTAGAGGACGCAGCATCGGGGGTCGAGGCGGCCCTCACGGCGGGGATGCTGACCGTGGGGATCGGGCCGCAGGAACGAGTGGGTAACGCTCACTTCCGATACAACAGCACGGAGGATACGGATCTGAACGAGATCCTGGGCTGCTGACGCCAGGACGGGCTGTGAGCGTGGCGGCACGCCACGTGCGAGGCCCTTCGGTTCCCGTGTCCCTGTCACGACCCCCATCGTGGGTGTCCCAGTACTACAACGGCACATTGCCAATCAGAGCTTCTTGGACGGCCGAGGGGCGCCCAAGTGGGGATTGTCTTTGGCCAGCAGAGCGAGATTCTTCGTCGCTCCAGCCGGTGGGCTTCATTCGCTCCTACTAAGAAACGTATTCGCTGCGTGACGGTTGACCTGGAGGCGAAGGTAACAGTGTCAGCGATGATAGCCCCCCTCACCCTAACCCTCTCCCCCGGGGGAGAGGGAAAGAAACGCGGAGCTCGTGTCTCGCGACAGGCGCGTAGCGTTGGCGCCTGACAGGTTGGTTTGCACCGACAGAAGGATGAGCGCACCGGTGATGGGCCAGGTGCCGTTTCTGCCATATCTGAGTGGTGCCCACGCAGCATGGAGTCTATCAGTAGTGAGAAGTCCGGACAGGCCTGACGATGGGGTGTAGCTGGTGAGGCGAATATGGAGATCGAAGCGAAGTTTGCGGTCTCGGACGTGGCGACATTCCAGCGGCTGCAGGCGGTGGAGCACGTTGCGGGGTTCTCTCTGTCGGCGCATCAGGTGCAGCAGGTTCAGGACACGTACCTCGATACAGGGGAGCGAGTCATCCTGGCGCACGGCTACGCGTGTCGGCGGCGAGAGACGGAAGCGGAGGTGCTGATCACCCTGAAAGCGCTGGGCAGAGCGGAAGGAGCCATTCACCGCCGCAAGGAGCTGGAGATCTCTCTGCCGATCTACGAACCTCCACAGGAATGGCCCGACAGTGCGGTGCGCGATCTGGTGCTGAAGATGACGGCCGGTGAGCCGCTGCTACCCCTTCTCGACCTACGACAGACGCGGGTCTTCCGGCGCATGAGCCAGGGCGAGCTGCTGGTGGCGCAGTTCAGCCTGGACAATGTTCGCATCCTTGCCAACAAGAGAGAGAAGGGCCATTTTGAATTGGAGGTCGAGCTGGCTCCCCAGGGCACGGCCAACGATATGGCGGCGATCATCGCCTACCTGCAGGATGAGTGGAACCTGGGGGCCGAGCCTCGGTCCAAGTTCGAACGAGCGCTGGACTTCCTGGTTGAAGAGGAGCCGGGGGGGGATCTGCTGCGGCCTCAGGAGCGAGCGATCTGTCGGCAACTCTCGAGACGAGGCGATCTGTACGGACGGCGCGCCCAGGGCCTGCTGCTGCTGGACGAAGGAATGGATCCGGATGAAACGGCGCGCCGGGTAGACAGAACCGGGCGCACGGTGAGACGCTGGATGAACTCCTTCAAGGAGGAGGGGCTGGCCGGTTTCCCCCGTCGGGTCGTGCGAGAGGTTCAGCGGGTTGTGCCGGCCACTCTGCCCGGAATCGTTGAGCAAGAGAGCGAGCTCTCGGGCTTATCCGGATCTCGGGCGCTGCGCGGAGAACAAGAAGAGGGCAAGCCACTGGGTCCCGAGCCTCAGCCTCTCAAAGCGCTCTTCAAGCGGTACGTGACAGATGGCGCTCACGCCCGCAGGGTGGCCAGCCACGCGGAGGAGCTCTTCGACGCCCTCAGACCGTTCCACCGGGT
>SKLM01000334.1 GCA_007123205.1 Thermoflexales bacterium | reverse complement strand
CTAAGCCGCGTGCCAAGCTCGCGGAGCGAGCCCTAAGCCGCGGACGGAGCTTAAGCCGCGGGCGAAGCTAAGCCGCGAGCCCCAGGCCGCGGACGACGTTGACCTGCGCCGCCAGGAGGTCTGGGCGGCACGATCTGTGAGACGGGATGAGACGGGAATTAGAGCATAGGAGGAAGAGCGATGTACATCATCGGCGAGAACATCCACGTGGTCGCCCCCAGTGTGGCGAAGGCGATAGAGGCGCGAGATGGGGAGTTCTTCCAGGACATGGCGGTGCGTCAGGTGGACGCTGGGGCGAGCGCGGTGGATCTGAACATCGGCCCGCAGAAGAAGGCGGGGCACGAGATCCTTCCCTGGCTGGTGCGGACGGTGGAGGAGGTGGTGGACGTGCCGCTGGTGTTCGACACCACGAACCTGGAGGCGATCGAGGCGGCCTGCCGGGTGGTCTCCAGGGCCCAACCGATCATCAACTCGGTCTCGGCCAAGGAGGAGTCGCTGCAGCGGGTGCCGCTGGTGGCCAAGGAGTATAACACGCGGCTGATCGGGCTGACGATGGAGGCGGGCATGATCCCGGTGAGCGCGGACGAGCGGGTCACTATCGCCATCGAGAAGCTGATCCCGCGGATCCTGGAGGTGGGCCTGCCCATGGAGGACTTCATCATCGATCCGCTGGTCCTGACCGTCTCCGGGTGCCAGGAGTACTGCCCGGAGTTCCTCGAGGCCGTCCGCATGATCCAGTTTGCCTGGGATCCCGCTCCGAAGACGAACGCCGGCTTATCGAACGTCTCCAACGCGGTGCCGCACGAGATGCGCCCGCTGCTGAACCGGGTGTATCAGGTGATGATCATGGGAGCCGGCGTGGACATCATCATCGCCGACCCCTTCGACGAGGATCTGATGGAGTTCATCCGCATCGTGGAGGAACGGGACGAGTCGACCCCGGTGTCCCGGTCCCTGCTGAAGCTGCACGATCGGATCGTGGGGATGGAGGCGCCTCAGGCGGAGGACTTCGATCTGGACGATGCGGAGCAGCAGGCGATCTGGAAGACGGTTCAGGTGTTGCAGAACGAGATCATCTACACCGACTCGTATCTGCGGGTGTGACGGGGTGACGGGGGCGGAGCTGCCGCTGAGGCCCCCGCTGGCCTGGCGCCGGGCTGGTGCCGCCAGGGCGATCTCGCCCGGGATCCCGGCCGGCCAGCGTTAGCCAGGGAAGGAAGTATGCCTGGGAGGGACTATGCCTGGGAGGAATAATGACAGCAGAGTTGCTGGACGGTAGAGCGACATCCGCCAGGATCCGTGAGGAGGTGACGGCGGCGGTGGAGCAGCTGAAGGCTGAGCACGGGGTGGTGCCGGGGCTGGCCACGGTGCTGGTGGGAGCAGACCCGGCGTCGAAGAGCTACGTGGGGATGAAGGAGAAGCAGTGCGAGAGGGCCGGGATGCACGCGGTGGGGGTGCACCTGCCGGAGGAGATCGGTCAGGCGGACCTGCTGGCGGAGCTGGCGAAGCTGAACGCCGACCCACAGATCCACGGGATTCTCCTGCAGCTGCCGCTTCCCGAGCAGCTCGACGAGGACGAGGCGTTGGCCGGGATCGCGCTGGAGAAGGACGTGGATGGCTTCCACCCGGTGAATATCGCGCGCCTGACGCTGCAGGGGGTCGAGCCGACCTTCGCCCCCTGTATGCCGTTGGGATGCGTGGAGTTGCTGGATCGGTATGGGGTGGATATCGAGGGCCGGGAGGCCGTGGTGCTGGGTCCGAGCAATATCGTGGGTCTGCCGACGGCGATGCTGCTCCTGCACCGCGGGGCGACGCTGACGATCTGTCACCCGCACACGCAGGACCTGCCGGGCGCCAGCCGGCGGGCGGACATCCTGGTGGCGGCCATCGACGAGCCGGGGATGGTGAAGGGCGATTGGGTGAAGCCGGGGGCGGCGGTCATCGATGTGGGCTGGAGTCGCGTCAAGGATGGGACGGCGGAGGGCGGTTACCGGGTGGTGGGCAACGTGGACTTCGAGGCGGTGCAGGCCGTGGCCGGTCACGTGACGCCGGTGCCTGGCGGTACCGGTCCGATGACCATCGCGGTGCTGCTCCAGAACACGCTGCTGGCGGCACAGCGCTCGATTTCGTGCGGGTAGGGGAAGACCTGGTAGGGCTCGCGGCTTAGGGCTCGCGGCTTAGCTACGCACGCGGCTTAGCTACGCACGCGGGCGCGAGCTTGGCACGCGGCTTAGCTTCGCACGCGGGGGGGGGTGAGGCGAACGCTGTCAGGTCGCTGGGGGAGGGATGAGAATCGACATATCGGTCGAGAAGATACGCGGGCGGTTCGTCCAACAGGTGGAGGAGATCAGCGGTCAGGATCTGTTGGCCTGCAACCAGTGTGGCAAGTGCAGCGCCGGGTGCCCGATTGTCGCGACGATGGAGATCCTTCCCAGCCAGATCCTCCGCATGGCGCAGCTGGGTATGGAGGATGCCCTGGACTCCAACACCATCTGGATCTGCGCTTCGTGCTTGACGTGCGTCGCCCGCTGTCCCAAGGGCGTGGACCTGCCCAGGCTGATGGAGGCCCTGCGACAGGTTGCGCTGCGCCAGGGCGTAACGAAGCTGGATCTCAGGGAGCTACCGCCGGCTCTGTTGCAGGCGTTGCCGCAGCTGGCGATCATCGGGGGGTGCAGGAAGTATATGAGGTAGAGGGAGGGGACGGGTGTTAGACAAGCGGTGGGGCCACGGCCCCGGGCAGATCGATTGGCCCGCCAGAATGGGGAGCTGATCCATGGGCATCCCTTATTTCCCGGGCTGCACGCTGTCGACGAACGCGAAGAACTACGACCGCTCGGGCAGGGCGGTGGCCAGGGCCCTCGGATTGGAGCTGGAGGAGCTTCCGGAGTGGCAGTGCTGCGGGGCGACGTTTCCGCTGATGCTGGACGACTCGATGGCCCTCATCGCTCCGACGCGCATTCTGTATCAGGCGCAGGAGGCCGGCGGCCGCCTCACGACGCTGTGTTCCATCTGCTTCAACGTGCTGCGTCGCTCTCAGGCCCTGTTGGGGCGGGATGAGGAGATGCTCGACCGCATCAACTGGTTCACGGAGCAGGAGTACCGGGGGGAGGTCTACGTGGCCCATTTCCTGGAGCTGCTGCGGGATGAGCTGGGATGGGACGGGGGGCCCGCCTCGGTGGCAGAGCAGGTGAAACGGCCTCTGACCGACTTGCGCGCTGCTCCCTACTACGGTTGCCTGCTGTTGCGTCCCGAGGATGAGATCGGGTTGGACGACCCGGAGGATCCGCGGATTCTGCACGATCTGCTCCGCGCGCTGGGCGCCGAACCGGTGGACTTCCCCTACAGTGTCGAGTGCTGCGGCTCGTATCTGACGGTGAAGGATCCGGCTGTTCCCGAGGCGCTGTCGCGGGATATCCTGGCGTCGGCCAGAGAGCACGGCGCGGATGTTCTCGTCACCGCCTGTCCGCTGTGTCAGTTCAACCTCGACTACCCGCAGCGGGAGGCGGCACGGACCAGAGCAGGCAGCCGGATCCCGGTGGTCTACTTCACCCAGCTTATGGCCGTGGCGCTGGGGCTTCCGCAGGAGGTCTGGGGCTTTGAGGATCATTACGTTGG
>SKLM01000168.1 GCA_007123205.1 Thermoflexales bacterium | reverse complement strand
CGTATCGTCGTTCACCGTGCACCCGCGGGCGACGCTCTTGATCAGGCTGATGATCTCGTCGTCGATGACCGCGATCTCATACCCCCCGGCCAGGCCGCTCTCCGTGCCGCCCACTCCGGAGAGGATGTCAACGCCGGCGAGGGCCGGCGGGAGGGCATTGGCCAGTCTCTCGTAGGCGAACTGAGCATCGAGGCGCGTAGAGCTCGTGGAGAGGCCGTAGGAATCACAGGGCAGCCCCATCCGATGGGCCAGCTGGCCCGCACAGGCCCCGGTGATCCCGACTTCCGGGCCTCCCCAGGAGGAGACCGCCGTTCGCAGATCGATGGGGCTGATGCGCGAGCTATACCCCACCAGCGCGCCAGCATGGGTCGCAGCGGCGATCACCAGGCTGGCCAGCACCTCCGCATGTTGCTGAGCCAACGCCCCTGCCATAGTGATGGGGCCGGTGGCTCCCAAAGAGGGCGCGGGGAGAGGGTAGAAGGGGGAGCCGGACTCCACGACGGCCATGATGGACGCGGTCACGTCTCGGGTGAAGGTGAGCGGACTCACCGGGGAGACGCTGATCATCATCGTGGGATGCTCGGCGTACGATTCCATACCGCCGCAGCAAGCTGCCGCCATGTCAACGACGTATTGCACATCCTCGGGCTTGTCGATGGCAGCCGATGACACCGGTTTTCGGGTGTTCCGCAGCGTGACCGCGGTCGATGCGACGGCCAGCAGCTCAGCCGGAACGTCCTGGGGGCCAAAGAGCGGGACGACGACATCGACGTTGGTCAGAGCGTCCAGCAGGCGCGTCATATCAGCCACGTCTTGGAGGGTGGCCGATCGCCGCTCTCCACTCTCGAGGTCGTAGGCGAAGGGCGGTCCTCCACCATTGTGGAAGCGAATCGGGCCGTCGCCAAAGCGAAAGGCCAGGTCGCCGTTCCGACCGAAAACGTCTCGATGCGGGGACACATCCTCGAGAGCGCGGTGCACGACATCAGCCGGGATCGTGGTGCGACCCCCCTCGATCCGACAGCCCAGGCCGTGCAGTCGCTCCTTCGCCCCTTCGTGGTCGAGGGCGATGCCGACTTCCGCGAGCAGCCTGTGAGCTGTGGCCTCGATCTCAGCCAGGTCCGCATCGGACAAGAAACGTAACATATGTCTCCACTCCATCATATCGGCGATGCTTCGGGGGATCGCCTAATCAAGCAAAGCCCGTCTGGCTTCCGCCATGATCTCATCGAGTTGCGCAATGACCCCCTGCGGCAGTGGTGCTACCTGATGGGTCGCGAGGATCTCCCTGGCTCTCGCCCGAGCCCTGGCGGCGACGCCTTCTCCTCGCTCTTCAAAGGATCCGGGTCTCTCGCTGACGGTTGGAACGAAAAGGGCGCCCCGTCGCATATGGTTGACCGTGTGCTGCTCCGCCAGAAAGATGCCATCCCCTCCGATCACCTCTCGCGCTACCTCGAACGCGAGGGTCTCGTCATCCGTGGGACAGCCACGCTGGATGTGGAGGAGCAGATCGATAAGCTCGTTGTCAATCACGGCGATCTCCGGCGATCCAACCAGAAGGTTGTCGTTACTGGCGACGCCGGACAGGATGTCGACCCCGCCCAGGGCAGGCGTCAAGGCATTGGTGAGCCGTTCGTAACCGAATTGGGCATCGATGCTGCGAGCACTGGTCGCGAACCCATATGAGTCACACGAGAGACCTAACCGCCGCGCCAGTTGTGCCGCACAGCTGCCGGCGATACCGACCTCCGGGCCACCCCACGACGACACGGCCGAGCGCAAGTCAATGGGGCTGATTCTGGAACAGTACGTGACGCGAGCTCCAGGATTAGCTGCCGCCGCCATGACGAAACTGGCCAGGATCTCGGCGTGCTGCTGGGCCAGCGCTCCGGCCAACGTGATGGGGCAGGTGGCGGCCAGGGAGGGCGCCGGAAGCGAGCTGAAGGGTGTGCCGGACCGGACCACCGCCATGATGGATGCTGTCACGGCCTCGGTGAAGCGCAGGGGGCTCACGGGAGAGACGCTGAGGTACATCGTGGGGTGTTCTCGATAGGCCTCCATGCCGCCACAACAGGCCGCGGCCATCTCCACCACGTAGCCCACGTCCTCGGGTCGGTCGATGGCAAAGGCGGAGAAAGGTTTGCGCGTGTGGCGCAGCATCGCATCGGTCGATGCCACGGCCAGGAGCTCGCCGGGGACGTCCTGGGCCGAGTACATCGGGATCACGATATCCACGTTCGGGAGGGCATCGAGGAGGGTCGACATCTCGGCGATGTCCTGGCGGTTGGCCCTTCGCCGGTGCCCGGTGTCGACATCGCGGGTGAACGGTTGCCCACCGCTGTTGTGGAACCGTGGACGCTGCCCGTCGAGACGGAAGGCGTGCGAGCCATCGACGTTATAGAAGTCTCTGTGGGGCGTGACGTTGTCGATCGTCCAGTCCACAACCTCGGAAGGGATGTGGACCCGGCCCCCCTCGACACGACATCCCACGCCGTGGAGCATCTCCTTTCCCTCGGTATGCTCCAGCGCGATGCCCACCTCGTCCAGAAGCCGGCGCGCGGTGCCTTCGATTCGAGTCAGATCCTCCTCGGACAGGAACTGGAGTTTGCTGCTATCGGGCATAGAATGCGCGCCTCCTGCGCGAAGCGGTTCACGGGCAAGCCTCCTAGAGAGCCGCGTTGGACGGTGGGGGCGATCAGCTTCCCCGGGCCGATCGTTTCGCTCCATAATCGGAGGGTACGGGTGGCATTATAGTGAGTTCCACGCTAGAGGCAAGTCCACGCCTTCATTCAGATCTACCGCTACTGGTTCTTCAGGGAGCGAGACATCTCAGGCCAGGATGGAGCTCGGCGCTCCAAGGCCGGGGGAGGAGTTGACATTATGCCCGTCCGTGTTATGATCCCCGGCCATACAATCGAATATCACGCGATAAGTTCACCCTTATCAAGAGAGGTGGAGGGACCGGCCCGATGAAGCCTCGGCAACCAGTTCTGATGGGAGATCTCCCTCAGGTCCAGGTGCCAAGTCCGGCAGACCCCCAGCGGGATCTGAAAGATGAGCGTGCGGTTAGCCTCTTCAATCGTCATCAAACGTCATCCGCTGAAGAGGCTCTTCTGTTCCTTGGCCCCGTATCCTCTCTTGATGAGCCACACTCATCCGTGAAACAGCAGCCGGAGAGGAGAGTTCCCATGGCTCAACAGTGCTCGACCGTGGCCGTTCATGGTGGCGAGGAGAGGCGCAAACCGTACGGTGCGCTTACCACCCCCATCGTTCAGAGCTCGACGTATACCTTCGCAGACACCGCCGAGATTCTCGACTTCATGCGGCGCAAGGAGAGTGGCGGCCTCCCGGTCCGGGATGAATACGGGCGCTACAGCAATCCGACCCAGACGACGGCCGAGCGGAAGATCGCGGCGCTAGAGGGCGGTGCGCGGGCCCTGCTCTTCGCCAGCGGGATGAATGCCATCACGACGACGTTGTCGACGCTGCTGTCCAGCGGCGACCACTTGGTGATGGTCGAGGGGGCTTACCGACGAACCGTCGAGTTCGTCCGCGAGTTCCTTCCGCGATGGGGTATCGAGACCACTTTCGTGCCCATCGACGACCCTGACGCTCTCAGAGAGGCGGT
>SKLM01000065.1 GCA_007123205.1 Thermoflexales bacterium | reverse complement strand
TCAGCTTCGCCTTCAGAGCCAGGCCCGCCGGCGTCACGAAGTACTTCAGGTTGCGCCGCTCCAGTTGCTTCGTCTTGACGTAGCCTTTCTTGATCAACCGCTTCATGTACCAGTTGACGGTACCCACCGCCACGCCAAGCCGGGCGGCCAGGTTGGCCTGGGTCGTGTGGGGCTCCTCCTCGAGGGCCTCCAGGATGCGGCGTTCGTGTTCCGAGTTCACCATAGTCTGTCCCGAACAGTAGCTAGGTTCAGCCGTTGAATTTTAGCACGATAGGAGGGGGTGTCAAGCTGGCACGCTCCAGGCTTCAGGATCGCGGCCACAGGGGCGGGGGGCGGATACTCGGGTCGCACTGCACCATCGCTGACCCAGATGTGTGCAGAGAGTGCACGGTGTCCCACAAAGGACGGCGGACTGGTCCCCGGTCCTGAGGTTGGGTCTGGGTAACCAGCCTGCGCACGGGCACGGCGGTAGGGTTTGCCAGCTCATGTGCAGCCAATGTGCCTCGGGGCCGGCTCGGATCTGCGACAGCGCGGACGGCAGCCAGTCCAGCGCTTAGAGGAACTGGGCGAAGGCGCGTCTTAACGCGGCGATATCCTCAAGGCCCTGCTGGAGCACCCGGTAGACGACCTCGCGATCGAGGTCGGTATACTGGTGAAGCAGGATGTTCCGAAAGCCGATCATCTCGATCCACGTCTCTCTCGCCTCCGCATCGATATAGCCGTGTTCCTCCAAGAGGGTGGGGATGTCGCGGTAGCTGTCGACGCGGCCCAAGCCCGATTCGGCGATCACGTGGTTCCCGATATCGATCAGCGTTTTGATCCCCAGCTGGAGAAAACGCTCGGCGCTCCCGTACCGCTCTGGGTCTTGTCTGAACTCCTCGAAGCTGTAGCGCTGCAGCCCGCTCAGGATCTGGAGATAGCCGTCTAGTTTCTGCAGACGACGCTGAATGACCTCAGGCCTGACCATCGGTGATCCTCCGTCTGTACGCCCTGCGCTGTACCTCCACATACGGCAGGAAATCCAGGTACATTCTCACCACCTTGGAGTACATAGCCCCCCGGTCGAAGCCCTCGGTCTGGTACAGGACGCGGTTATGTCGCACGGCCTCGTACCGCAGCACCAGGTCATCCGTATCCAGGAAGACGAGGTCCACGCGATCGAAACCCGCTCGAGTCAGGTCCGCGAGGATCTCCAGCCGTCGCTCCCGGCAGGAACCGGTCCGCGGTACGACGGCTATGTCGATGTCGCTATCCCTCCGGAGCCGTCCCTCGGCTGCCGAGCCAAAGAGATAGACGGCCTGTACGTCGGGATAGCGGCGAAAGACGTCGGCTAGCGCGTTCAGGTTCGGCATAGGCGTGGCATCTCCCGTGAGTGCGGCGATGATGTCGGTGTAGGATCGGCTCCAGGGCCCCACGAGTCAGCAGAGGAATCCTAGCACGGGCGCAGGGGATGTCAAGCAGGTTGGGGGTTGGTGAGGCGGACCCTTGCAACGGACCAAGACGTGGATTCACAGCGAGGGGCGCAGAGAATGCGGGAGCGACCTGGAGGACGGCGGAATGCTCGTTGATCGGCGTTGGGCGTGGGGCTGGCCGGCCGGCTGCTCGCGGGTCAGAGGCTCACTCAGAGATGCACCGTGACTGAACGGGGTTGCGACAGAAGGCGGCGGGCGGGTCCAAGTTACTGTGAGGGTCGTCATCGAGGGTCTCAACGGTGCTGAGGTCCGGCTCTGAATATGATATCGTGGCGCTGGACTAAGATCGCCCGTCGCTGGTGCCCCGGAGCTTCACCCTCGCGCACTCACTGCTGAGTTCAGTTCCGAGACAGGGGCTTACCTCTGTCGTGATGGGACTGTTGCGCGTTTTGCTTCTACCACAGCTGTCCGGGGCGTTCGGAAGCGCGTCAGCTGCACCTGGCAGACAGGGTGCCCACCAGAGATGAATCAAGACTACCAGCGAGGCCGAGCGAGACCCGGGAAGATCACTGAGCTGTGGGTAGGAGGGCTTTCCTTGGATGATGTCGCGAATACCACCCAGCGCGAATGAGCAGTGCTGGGTGGATGGGATGACGCCGAGGGTGGTCGTTCAAGATGCTCGCTCTGTGTCGGCCAGTGATCGAGGGGGGCGACCCAAGATCGGTAAGCGCCTGTTACAACGGGGACGGCCCCTCGATCGCCTTCCTATGCCCGACCCCCACCACAGCTGCTGCCACAGCCCGTAGGCTGTTTGGACGGGCGGCTGAGAAAGACGCCTTCTGACTGCCCCGCACCCGGTCGGATCTCCACCTGCGGGGTCCGTAGATCCGGCAGGTGCTTCAGGGCCGCAAGAGCGCCTAACCCAAAGACGATAGCCGCTGCCAAGAAAGGTGTGCGCAGCCCGAACGAAGCCGCCAGCAGGCTGCCCGCGGCAGGTCCGACCGCCGCCGCGATGGACACGGCGGTGGCATCGATGCCGTACACGACGCCCTCACGCCCCTGCGGAGCCAGCGCCGCCAGGGAGGCGCCGATGGAGGCTACCGTGCCCCCCATGGCGAAGCCAGCCCCCAGCTGCAGTGGCACAAGCCACAACCAAGTGGGAACCAGGGACTGGGGGGCGTAGCAGATGACCGAGCTGAAGGCGCAAGCGATGAGGATGAGGCGATGTCCCACACGGTCTCCCAGCGCTCCCAGGGTGCGTCCGCCCAGCGCCCCCCCGAGCGCGCTTGCCCCAATGACGAGGCCGGTGATGGTCGCTACGCGGGCGCCGGGAGGCGCAACGACCTCCACGAAGAGGGGCAGGGTCGGCTGGATTATCCGCGCTGCCGATTGCACCAGCAGCCCCACTCCCAGCACAGCCAGCATGGGCGCGGAGCCCAGCACCGGGCTCAGCTGGTTCAGGACCCGGGAGCGAAGGGTTGCTTGCCTGTCTCCGCTGGCGGACACTGACTTGACCATCTCCCGGGCGGCCGCGGGAGGCTCCTTCACGAAGATGAACACCACGATTGCGGCTGTCAGAAGCAGGGCGCTGGTGACGAAGAAAGGCGATCGGTAGCCAACGGTGTCAGCCATCACACCCCCCAACGTGGGCCCCAACGTGGCGCCCACGTAGACGGCCATCTGGAGCGTCCCGAGCGCATACCCGGCGCGATCCCGCGGGGCTGAAGTGGCGACCAGGGCCCGGGCGGCCGTGATGGTTCCGGTGAGAGCGCCCTGGAGGACGCGCAGGATGACCAGTTGGAGGGGGCTCTGGGCCACGCCCATCAGGGCCATGATGACACTTCCGGCTATCATGGCGCGCTCCACCATGACTTTGCGGCCGTAGCGGTCACTGAGGGCGCCCCAGATCGGGCCGAAGATCGCCATAGTCACGGCCTGGGCGGAGAAGACGGCGCCGGACCAGATGGCGACCTGCTGTTCGCCCTCTACGCCCAGGTCTCTGACGTAAAGAGGGAGCAGGGGGAGCGCGATGGCAAAGCCGACGATGGCCACCAGCTCCGCGAACCAGATGGCCCACAGGTTCCGCTGCCAGTTATGCCCGCCGTCACCCCGACTGCGAGGATTCTCGTCTGACGCGTCCCGGCCAGGATCTTCTGTCACGCACCGGATTGTCACATAGGGGCGTCAGATGTCAAGTCGGGTGGCGTCAAGCTGCCGC
>SKLM01000415.1 GCA_007123205.1 Thermoflexales bacterium | reverse complement strand
TGGTGGGGGTCTCGATGGCCGGGACCGGGGTGGTCGTCGCCGGAGCTGTGGTGGCGGTTGGTGGTGGAGCGGCAGGAGCCGGGAAGCAGGAGCGGGCGGTGACAGCGAGAAGGGCCACGACGATGAGGACCGTCAGGCCTTCAAACCACCGATTTGCAGACCCTTTCTCTGCCATGGCCTCCTAACCGCCGACCAAACAAGCTCCCACTCCGTGTCCTCGCCCAGGACGGTGACATGGACCGGCTCTCAACCTTGCGTCCTACGTCAAGATTGTAACACGTTTGCCTTGGTGGGCCAACACATGGTCGGCGGCGTAGAATGGGGAGTTTGGTACGCTAGTCGGCCGGGCCCCAGGACAGTCTTCGCGGGGGGCTCTGGGGGCTGAGCTGTTCCAGCATCCGACCGTCCTGGCCGCGTATGACGGCGATCGACCAGTAGTACGTCACGTTGGGCTCTCCCACCACTCCGTACATCTCCTCTCGGGACCAACCCACGCCATAGTGTGGCGCCCCCTCCTGCCAGAGCCGGACATCGAAATACTCGTCCGGCCCAAGCTCACCATCCCAGGTCCAGCGTACGGTGACTCTCTCTCCGGCGGCGAATCGGGCATCGTCGTCGGGGGCGATCAGAACCGGAGCAGGATAGTGCCTGGTCGTCGGTGTCGGCACGCCCGCTGGGACGTAGAGCTCCTGTCCCACGTAGATCGCGTAGCTGGTCAGGCAGTTGGCCCTCTGGAGCGTATCCGTGGCGACGTTGAAGTGGCGGGCAAGGGAGTAGAGAGTGTTGTTGGGCTGAACGATGTACGGGACCCAGCCGGCAGGTGGGCCGCAGTGGGCGGTTGGGGGTGGAGACGGCGGTTCTGTGGGTGCCGGCGTGGCCGTGGCAGCGGGGATCGGCGTGGCGGTAGGCTCCGGAGTAGAAGGACTCGGGGACGGCTGGTCCGGCTCCCGGGTCGGCTCAGGCTCTGTCGGGGTCCCGGTAGGCGCTGGGACGGGCGTGAAGGTGGGCAGGAAGGGGGTCAGGGTGGACGGTTGGATGACATACTCTGTAGGCGGCGCTGCCTCTGCGGGCGTTTCGAGCTGGCTGACGAAGAGGCTTCCGAGGACTACGGCGACGCTGATGCACATGACAAGAAACGGCCAGAACAGTTGCTCGAGGGTGGCCCTGCGATCTGGGCCGTTGGCGTCTCCTTCGTACATCATTCTACCTCGGACGCCTCCTGGAACGGCCCGAATTTCCGAAGGCCCTGCTCAGGCGCCAGCGGCAGCATGACGCTGAAGGTGCTCCCCGTCTCCCTCTCGCTTTCCACCCAGATGCGCCCGGCGTTCGCCTCGACGAACGCCCTGGCCACGAACAACCCAGCCCCAGCTTCGCCCAGTCCCTCGATCAGAGGGTTGCTCGTTCCAAAGAAGTGCTGGAACACGTGGGGCTGGTCCTCGGGAGCGATGCCCCCGCCTGTATCGGTGATGGAGATGAGTACGTCACGGGCCCGACGATACGATTTACCAGGCTGTTCCTCGACCCGGGCCTGCAGTTCGACCGCCGTGCCCGGCCTCGACGCCAGGATGGCATTCGAGAAGAGGTTGTGCAGGACGATGCGGAGATGGTCGCGGTCGGCGTAGACGCATGGGAGATCCTCCATCAGCTCGGTATGCACGCTGAGCTGCTTCTCTTTCAAACGGCCTGAGAGAGAGCGAAGCGTTTCCTGTATTACGTCGGCAACGTCAGTCGCATCGGGCACAATCTCCCAGGTATCGGGTCCCGTGGGCGCAGCCACGATAAGCTCGGCAAGCAGGGATTCCATCCGGTTGACGTCTGCCGCGATCTGCGCCAGCGCCTCCGACCGAGATCCACCCGCGCCATCCTTTGTCTCGTCCATCAGTTGGTCTGTGTAACCGGCGATGGCCGTCGTCCGGATCTGTATCTTTCGAATCCGCGAGGTGAAGCTCTGCCAACCCGGGGGCGATGCCTGCGCGGTATAGAGGATGGCTGCCAGTCTACTGGCCCCGGACTGGCTTCCAGCCATATGCGCAAGCTGGACTCGTATCGGCTGCCCTCCTTTGGTCACGCTGAGGGTGGTGACGGGGCTTGGCTCATCGTGCCCCTTGAGGAGCCGAGTGACTGCTCTCGTCCACGGGGATTCCCCAAACAACGTGTCCAATGAGGTGCCCATCAACTCCGTTTCGCCCTGTCCCAGCAGACGATCGACGCCTGGACTTACGAGGATGATCCGACCCGTCTCGTCGCTCACCAGGAAGCCTTCAAGGCGATGCGGTGTGCCGGCGGCGTGCACCGGGCTCGGGTGGATCAGTTGGGCTTCCAGGCCTGCCTTCGCCTCGGCCAGCCTCTCGGCCTTCTGTCGCCAATGGGTTAGCTGCGCGTTCAGCGCATCGCGGGCGAGGGCCAGCTCTCGCACTTCATCCTCCCACAGTGCCAGCGCTGCGGATACCTCTCGCTCGCTGGCGGTCTCCCTGTGCTGCAAGCGCATCCTGGTGGCCAGCTCCTCGGTCCTCTGTCGCTGCCGTTCCAGGTTGACTTGCAGTTGTTCAGCGCGCTCCGCCAACCGCTGGGCCTCTGCCCTCGCCTGCTCCAGGTCTCCATCGAGAGGGCCCTCGTCCTGCGTGTCCCTGCTGAGAGCCGGGGCGAGGGGAGCCACCATTGCCTGCAGCATCTGTTGATCCCCAAGGTCCCATTCGCGCCCTGAGTCGGGGTTCCCGGCCAGGACGATACCCAGGACCTGGTCCGCACGAGCGAGAGGCTGGGCCAACAGTGGGCCTGGTCGGTCGAATCCCAGGTGATGGTACAGGGCCGTGACCGAAGAGCCATGGCGACCTCCGGCGGCCTCCTCCAGGTGGCGGCTCTCGAATGCCCTGGCTAACAGGGGATGGTCGGATACGGTCAGGCTGGGTCTGTGATCGGCCAGCGCGACACTGGTGGTGGAGTGGAGAGCCGCGATGTGGAGAGTATCGGCGGTGTCGGGGGCGTAGAGGCCAATGGCAACCATGTCTGCGCCGAGGCCGCGCGAAAGCGAGGAAGCCGCCAACTCGAGGGCCGGCGCAGAAGCGCCGCCATCCGCGATGCGCTGGACGGCCTGGAGGACGCCCACGAGGCCCCGGGTTAGATCCTCATCGGTAACCACGGCCGCCGACGCCCCAGCCAACGCACGACGATAGACGAGACCAGCCAGGAGCGGTAGAGCGGCCAGATCCCCGAGCCGAACCCACCCAGGCATATGCGCGTCTGTAGCAGGCGCGATGAGCTGCAAGGTATGCGCCACGAGCCACAGGAACAGGAGGCACACGAGCCAGCTGTGGTCGGTTCCGGGCCACAGGAGGCTGAAGACGAGCACCAGAGCGAGGGCCGCTACCATCGACACTCCCCACACGGTCTGTTGCCAGTAGCTATTGTAGGCTATACCTGCGGCCTCAGCGCCCGGCCAGAGGGTGGCGAAGGCTGCATACGTTCCCGCACCGACGAGGCCGACGGTGAGCAGGACGGCCGTGCTTCCACGGGGAAACCGCTGCGCGATGGGAAGGAAGGCCCAGACGGTTAGGGCGACCGTTGTCAGATGGACGAACCGTTCCAGGGGGGGCACGACGGTATCCGAAGGGGTGAGGCCAACGAGGCCGACCAGGGCTGTGAGCATCAACCCAGCGCGGGCCAGAAAGAGGCCCAGCCCCATCACCAACAATCGGGTGGCCCACTCATCCCGTCGACGCTGCCAATGTCCTATCGCCACTCCCAAGATCAACTGAATGGCGAACAGGGTCACCAAATGGTAGGCCAGCCCACCCGATGGGGTGCCCATCAGTTGAAGGGAGTCTCGCAGGAGCGACACGATCACCTCCGCAAGGTCGAATGCTCTCGGATTATACCATGACCGAATGAGAAGAGAAACGGCCACAGGGGGATGGTGGCAGACGGCTGGGCAGTGGTCGGGGGCTGCAGGCTCGAGAGTGGGACTCGAGCACCCGCCGATGTTGTGTACCCGCCGCGAAGCCCCCCGGGTCTTGGAGAGGTGGTGGTCCGGCGGCGACCGAGCCGTCCTGAGGTGGGGTCTGCTACTGTGTCAGCGAGGCACGGCCGGAAGCTTCGGGCCAGCGCGGACGGCGAGCCGACGTTCCTTCCTCCGTCCCGGACCGTCGCCACCGCTGTGGCAGATGGCGTGGCAGCGGTTGGCGGCTACGGGAGCGGACTGACCGCGTGCTGCCTCTCGGTGGCTCCTAGCGGAACCCTCGGCGTCCGCCACCTCCGCTGCGACCTGCGGGCCTGCTTGTCGAACGCGACCGGGATCCGCTCCAACTTGTCGATCGGAACCCACCGCCGCTGGAGCGCCCGCCGCCGAATCCGCCCCCCCCACCGCCCGACGAGGACTCGTCAAGGATGTCGCCCAGGACCTTCATCGTGCTGGTCCCGGCTTTCCAGGACATCCGCGTCGCTGTGCCTGCCCCTTTCACGACAACCTCCAGAGGCGAGCTAGTCGCGCCTACCTCCCCGACGGCGGTGTTAAGCAGCGAGCCCAGGGAGCGACTGGCCTGGTTCAGGGAACGGCTGAGATTGTCCGAGAGGCCTTGAAGCGTGACGTCGGCCCCGACCGGCCGCTGGGCCAGGGAGGGGCGCACCTTCGCTGTCTGCGGGGCCTCGGTGCCGGGCTTGGGCATCGAAAGCTCCCTCGCGACGAGACCCCGCAGCCCTGGCCGGTCAGGGGCCGTGGCGACGGTCGGTCCAACACGAATGGGCACCGGCACCATCCAGATCGGAACTCGGGCCGCCATCTTCTCGGCCTGCCGAAGCACGATGGTTTCCACGTCTAGGGCCACCGCGTAGGAGAAGTAGCGATCGAGCACAGCTTGAGCGCTCTCCAGGTCACCAAACTCCTGGAGGTTCCTCAGATAGCGGCGGAAGGCCTGCCAGCGTGCCGCCTCCTCAATGCCCAGCGTCGTACGCTGGGGCATCCAGCGGCTGACGACCATCAACATAACGCCGACGAGCGCCAGACCGATCGGTGGCAAGCACGCAACCAGGCCGACGGACGTAATGCCGCAGAGGCTGAGCAGCCCGACGACGCCGCCGGCGATGATGACCATCTCGCCAAACCATCGCCAGCGGCGGCGTGCGGTCTGCGGAAGCGTCGAGAAGTACTCGGACGCTTCCTCGCCCATCTGCTCGTAGATGGTAGGGAGGGCCGTCGTAAACGCCTGCTGTATCTGGGAGAAGGGAACCGTCTGAGCCTGCAGCTCTTGCTCCTCGTCCCCCTGGCCAACGATCTCCCGGACCCGTCTCACCAGCACGTTGAAGAGGATCCGCTTGTGCTCGGCCAACGTCACTTCCTCGCCGTCGCTCACCTGGATCGTCTCCCCAGCTTCGATCTCGCGCGTCCAGTTGAGCTGAACGGTCAAGTCTTTCCTCTGAAGATCCACCGTGACCAGGCCAAGCGTAGCCAGATGGATCAAGCTGGCCAGTACGCCCTTGACCGTCGGTTTCTCGTCCACCAAGTACGCCACGAGGCCCGGCGGCAGATCCGACGGGGGTGCGGTGAGGTACGCCGCCACGGGGGGGGCTGCCCGGTCGCGGCCCCAGGTGTACCATGCGGTGATCACCCCCGCGAGCCCAAGGAGGGGGAACAGGCAGCCGAGGGCACCGAGGGCCAGCTGCGAGCGGGCGCGCCGCACAGCCGCGGCTTGCTCCGCTTCTATGCGTGCCTGCTCCCGTTGCAGCTGCGCTTCCAGCTGACCCTGCCAGATCGGCGGTGCGGCTGTCGTCGCGTCTGCGGGCATGCGGATCCTCACAGACCACGGCTGTCCTGCCGGGACAGGGCCGTCGTGGCTCAGCCGCAGGCTCCCGTCGGGCTGGAGCGTCGGCGTGACACCGCCGACAGTCACGTCCTCGGGGCTCAGGTCCGGAGGCAGGCGCAACTCGAGGCTGGCGGCTTGGACGGGTGCGTCCCGGTCGGCAAAGACGGCCGTCCAAGCGATCTCCTGGGTCTGCGAAAGGACGCGGACAGCGCCCAGCACGGTATACTCAAGCTGAAAGGTGGCGCTCTCGCCCCCCACCAGAGCCGGGAAGGCCCATTCGATCAGTGTCGACCCGACCAGATCCTCGCGGATCACCAGCTGGCGTCCGTCGAAGGAGACCCACTCGCCGTAAGGGGGCTTCTCCTCGACCACGTAACAGTACTCGCACGGGGTAGCGCTGAATTGGAGTTGGCGGTCGTCTGCCCGCACTTCGATATCGGCGATCCCGTCCAGATAGAGCCAGGGGACCGTGCGGTAGCCGTGGTAGAGGATACCCTCGTCCACGTACAGTGTCTGCTCCTCAGTGACGTGGAGGGAGCCGTCGGACCGGACGGTGAGGGCGACATCAAACGCGTCCCAGTAGTACGACGTCTGCTGTTCGTCGATTCGACGCTGCCAATCAGGGACGGCCGCGACCCCCAGCTCATCGGGGAAACTGATCAACACCTCGAATGGGGTGCCATCGGGGATCGGTGCCTGCGACTCGAATACGACTGTCTGTTCGTCCACGATCGACGCTGTGGCGTCGACGCCCTCCGTGTCGGTCGTCAGATCGCCCGGATCGACCGGGGCTGGCAGAAGGACGGTCAACCGGCTGGCCTGCGTCGGGATGCCGCCCCGATCCGCCGGCACCGCTGTCCAGTAGAGAAGGTGTCTGTTCGGGTAGACCCAGAGGCCGCCGAGAACGCGGTATTCGACGGTGAAGGTCCGCACCTCGGTACCGCTGGTGGGTCGATATTCCCATTCGACCAGAATAGCGTCGAATTGCCGCTCCACCATGAAAGTTCCTGGACCGGAGCCGTGGGCCTGGTAGATCTCGTCTCCCTCTCGCACCCGGATGTCGACGATGTCGGTGACGAAATCCACCGGGATCTCGGCGAATCCGGAGCGGAACTCGCCTTCGAAACGCATCTGATACGTCTCAGACACCAGCAGGGAGCCGTCCGGCTGGATGTGGATGTCGACATCGTACCGCTCGTAGGTGACACTCCTCTGCGGCTGGGGGGCTGCGCCCAGAGTCAGGACAGCCACGGCTACTAACAGATAGGACAGCCACCGTCTGTTCATACCATTCACCTCCGGCTAGGGCGCGAAGACGATCCGCCACGAGCCCAAATAGGACGCCTCCCCGGGTTCCGCCGGGCAGCTCTCCAACTGTAGACCGGTGACCAGAGGCATGCCTAACTCGTCCACGGTCAGCGTGTAGTTGACGCCAGGAGCGGCGTTGAAATCGGCGTAGCCTGGCCCACGAGCCGGCTTCAGCCCCGACACCGCCCGATCGATCCCGTCCGACCAGACCAGCCAGACAACGACGCCCGGCACTCCCTGCCCCTCATCGTCCAGTACCACTACCTGGATCTGAGGGTCTCGTTCGGAGTCGCACAGCTGTTCCTGGTCGTCCAGGCTCAGTTGGGTCAGGAGTGATGATGGGGGCCCCGGCGTCGACGCCATGCTGGAAGGGAAAGTGGGCGCCGGCTGCGTGCGCTGGGGCGTGTCCGGAGACCAGGGGATCAGAGTGGGGGTCGGCACGGGGGTGACTGTCGGTGCTGACCATACCGGGAGGTCCGCGGCCTGGGCGTCAGTGCTGTAAAGCAGCATCGCAGGAGTGTCCACATCAAGAGCCTCGCCCAGCATCGTGAGTCGGCGCAGTACGTCCGGAGGGCGCCCCGCGACCGCATATGCTTCGATGAGTACCTTGAGTACTTCAGTCACCTCTTCCTCATCCAGATGGTTCAAGCGTGTCCGAGCGCGGTCCAAATCGCCATCAGCCGCATAAGAGAGGGCGGTGAGGATTACCCAGTCGTGGCGATGGTCCGACCGGAGGAGCGCCGGATGGGTGTCGGCTACCTGGACCGGATCGACCATCCAGCCGTACACCAGGCCCAGGATCACGCCGAGAACCAGACCGACAATCAGTGCCCCGCGAGGTACGGAAGGGTACATAGATGGCCCTGCAGGTGGCCGGTTGAAGTCAGATCAGTCGCATCAGCCTCGAGGTCCAGTTCGAGCGCCTGAGTCAGGCGGATCAGCCGCGCTATGTCCTCGTCGCGACCGACTCCTCTTTTCAGGCGCTCTGCCAACTCGAGGACAGGCGCCCCGGGCTCGTCCGAGGCGAGTTGGCCCAGGCGCTGGCGAGCGCGGGCCAGATCGCCTTCGGCCTCGTAGGCCGTGGCGATGAGCAGGACGTACTCGTCCTGGAAGTCCTGGCGCAGGACGGCTGGCGAGGTGTTGGTGTAGGCCACCGGCCAGAGCCACCAGGCGAAAGCCAGCCCGATGGCTGCCCCGATCACGGTACCAGCCGCGACACCCGCTAGCCACAAGATCCTGTGTCGTCCCATTCGTTGTGCCCGTTACAATCAGCAAACGCGGCGTCAGAGGGCTCGTAGTGGGCCCTGGACGCCGCGATCCGCATTGGATGTAGGAGTGCCGGAGGTGGGAATCGAACCCACATGGGTCAAAGCCCACACGATTTTGAGTCGCGCGCGTCTGCCTGTTCCGCCACTCCGGCTCAGGTTGAGAGTATACCAGACAAAGGGACTTGGGTCAACTTCTCACGGTCTGGAACCACCCCGGCGGTTCTTGTACCGGAGGTGGCTGGGCAGATGGTTGTGGCCCCTGAGGCAGGGTGTTGAGGGAACACCGCCTCACGGCCCGAAGTGGCGGGGGCCCGGGCTCGCCCGAAGGGGTAGAGGTGACGGGCGGGGCGATGGGCGATGCGGGATAGGGGGTGGGGCGGCGGCCGACGTGACGTGGCACCAGAGGGGGAGGCGACACGGCGCCGGAATCCGCGCGGCGTAGTGCGGAGGGGAACGGCGGCGAACTGGGGGTGCGGGGAGAAACAGGATGCAGAGACTCGTGAGGGAATGGCGTCTCAGGGGAGACGCTGCCTCGACTGGACAACCCCCAGCCTGTTGGGGTATCATGGCACTCCAGATACGATCGAACGGATGGAACAGCGCCTAACAGAGGCTAAGGAGGCAGACAGTGGCGGATCCATTGCAGCTCTTCTTCTACCCCGACGGTGTGGCCGTGATCGGTGCCAGCTCGAGCCCAGACAAGCTCAGCTACGGAGTGCTCGACAACCTCGTCACCCATGGGTACGAGGGGGGTGTCTACCCGGTCAACCCCCGAGGTGGTGAGATTCTGGGCTTGAAGGTCTATCCCTCCGTAGAAGAGGTGCCCGACCCGGTCGACCTCGCGGTCATCATCCTGCCTCCCGATCTCTCGATCGAGGCGCTGGAAGAGTGCGGGGAGCGGGGCATCAGGGCAGCCGTCGTCGTCGCCAGTGGTTTCGGCGAGTTGGACAGCACCGGCGAGGAACGGGAGGCTCGGCTGCGGGAGGTGGCGGCGCGCTACGGAATGCGGGTCATCGGACCCAACTGTATCGGTGTGCTCGACACAACCTCACGAGTCGACACGACGTTCCTAACGGCGATGCCAAAGGCGGGAGGTGTCGGGTTTGCTTCCCACTCCGGGGCTATCTGCGGTGGCACCGTCGATTGGGCCAACGTCGTGGGGTTTGGCTTCTCCCGGATTATCAGCCTGGGAAACCAGGCCGATGTGAACATGGCCGACGCCCTGGCTTCGCTGGCAGCGGACGAACGCACGGAGGTGGCAGTTGCGTACGTCGAGGGCCTTCCCCAGGGGCGCCAGTTTGTCCAGGTGGCGAGCGAATTGACGGAGAAGAAGCCCCTGGTCGTGCTCAAGGCCGGACAGACTCCTAGCGGCACCCGAGCTGTGGCGTCCCACACCGGGGCGTTGGCGGGTGAGAACCGGGCCTTTGAAGCGGCCTGTCACCGTGTGGGTAGTATCGCGGTGGAGGATCTACAGGAGATGCTTGATGCCAGCCTGGCCCTGGACTACTGTCGTCCGCTGTCCGGACCGGGGATCGCACTGCTCACGAACGCAGGGGGGCCAGGAGCGGTGGGCGCCGATGCTCTCGATCGCCAAGGACTGCATCTCGTCGAGCTGAGCGCTGATACGCAGGGCCGGCTGAGGAAGGTCTGCCCAGCGGGCACGATGACGGGCAACCCCATCGACATGCTCGGCGGTGCGGAGCCCGAGCACTTCCGGCTGGCTCTGGAAGTCCTCCTTGATGCTCCTGAGGTGGATGGTGTTCTGGTCATATTCGTCCCCCAGGCCCTGACCGGGCCGCCCGAGGTGGCCACCGCTGTGGCTCGGGGTGCTGAGGGAGCGGGCAAACCGATGGTGTGCTGCATCTTCGGTGGGAAGGACATCCACGAGGCCGCGAGGATACTCCACCAGTCCGCCGTGCCCCATTACCTGACACCGGCACGGGCGGCCGTCGGGCTCGGCACTCTGTGGCGTTACCATGACATCCAGAAGCGCCCCCGGGTCGACCCAGAACGGATTGTGGACATCGATCGGAAGCAGGGTCGCGAACTCCTGGAAGGGGGAATGTGTCAGGGACAGCGCGTCCTTGACGCCCAACTCGGGACGGAGATCGGAGAAGCTTATGGGCTCTCAGTGCCGCGATCCGGGCTGGCGCAGACGGCTGACGAGGCGGTGAGCCTCGCCGATCGGATCGGCTACCCCGTGGCCCTGAAGCTCGTCGACCCCGACGTGGTACACAAGAGCGATGTCGGAGGTGTCGTGCTCGGGTTGGATGAGCCCGGGGCTGTACGGAACGCTTTCGACGAAGTAGTGGGTCGAGATCAACAGGCTTTTGTCCAGCAGATGGCCCCCGCCGGGCTCGAGGTGATCGTTGGCGCTCAACGAGATCCTCAGTTTGGCCCACTGCTGATGTTCGGGCTGGGGGGCGTCTACGTCGAGGTGTTGCAGGACGTGGCCTTCCGTCTTGCGCCCCTTACTGAAGAAGATGCGCGGGATATGGTGATGGAGACCGCGGCCGGGAAGCTCCTCGAGGGGGTGCGCGGTCAACCAAGACGGGACATCGAGGGGGTGGTGGACACCATTCGACGGGTCGGGCAGTTGATGGATGATCTTCTGGACGTGTCTGAGGTTGACCTCAATCCGCTGATCGTGGGGGAGGGCGAAGTCTGGGCCGTCGACGTGCGGATTGTGGTGGAGCCCGAGTCGTAAGGGCACGCCACAGGCTGCGCGGCAGCTGCCAGAGGGCTCACCCCAGCACGGCCGGGAAGCTCCTTGAGGGGGTGCGCGGCCAACTAAGGGGGGACATCGAGGGCGTCGTAGACACATTCGACGCGTCGGGTGCCCTACTCTCAGAACCTGACCCCAACGCAGATCGATTTGCCTGAGGCCGAGACGGCGCGCGGCAAGTAGGAGGAGATGAGCCAGCGCGGCGATATCCGCGGGCCTTTGACGCAGACCCGGCTTCATGTGATAATGTATGGGGGAGCTTGCCGGAAACGATCGATGGTTGTCAGGACGCAGGCAGTTTGGAGAGAAGAGATAGACGAACAAGCTCTAATCGCCTCCGCGCAACGAGGGAATCTAGACGCGTTTAATGAGCTGGTGCTGGCCTACCAGGATCGAGTCTATAACCTCGCCTTCCGCATCATGGGAGATCCCGCCTCGGCTTCAGACGCGACTCAAGAGGCTTTTATATCCGCATTCCAGAACATCGAGGGCTTCCGTGGCGAGCACCCCAGCTCGTTCAAGTCGTGGCTCATGCGCATCGTGTCGAACGCGTGCTACGACGAACTGCGCCGCCGGAAGCGGCAGCCCACCACGTCGATTGAGGATTTCGAGATTGACGAGGAGGCAAACCCGGCGTTAGTCAGCGAGGCCGAGGGGCCGGAAGAATACGCCGAGCGCGAGGCGATGGCGCGCGCGATCGAGAGTGGGATTCAGACACTGCCGCCGGACCAGCGGGTGACCCTGGTGCTGGCCGATGTGCAGGGGTTCAGCTACGAGGAGATCGCCGAGGCCACCGATGCTCCTCTTGGCACCGTGAAATCGCGTCTCGCACGGGCACGGGCCAAGCTCCGTGACTATCTCGGGGAGCGAACGGAACTTTTACCCGCTCAATACCGTCTTACATAACAGAGGGGCTGCCCGAAAAGGCTGAGCAGAGACTCTAGAGGGCTTTCTGAGTCAAGATGTCCGTGGTCCATATTGGATGGCGGTTAGATGGGAAGAGATGAGGCCCAGGAAATCCTCCTGGGGGTCTTGGCCGAAGCCTGTGTTGTTTGGATGAGGCAGGGAAACGGTGTATAAGACGGTCGGTGGAGAGTAGGGCTTTGGAGACCATGATGCGACTCTTGGGATGGCGTAAGAGCGAGGCGGAGCGGCGCGATGAACTGCTATCAGCTTATCTCGACGGCGAGTTGGGCGAGCGAGAGCGAGAGCGGGTCGAGGCGCGTCTGTCCGAGGATGCTGACCTGCGCGAGGAGCTCCAGGCGCTGAGTTATGTGGCGACTGTGGTTCGTGAGCTGCCACGCGTCTCCGCTCCGCGGAACTTCATCCTGTCGGAGTCAATGGTGTCGCGTCAAGCGACAGCTCCTGCGCCGAAGCCACGCCGGGCCTGGGCGGCGCCTCTGCTGACGGCGGCCACCGCGGTCAGCAGCTTGCTGTTCGCCGTTGTCCTCGCTGGTCAGCTGATCATTCCGGGACTGACCCACTTCGCCGCTGCCCCCGAAGCGGTGGGCCCGCCGGATGAAACTGCCCCGATGGTCGCTGAGGAATGGCCCGTTGCGGAGGTGGAGAGAGACATCGTCGAGCCTACGCCGGACACCGAGGTGTCTCCGGAGATGCTGCGTGAAGATCTGACCTTGGAGGTCGAGGAGGAGATGGAAGCCCTGGTTGTCCCGACTGAACCGACTCCGGAGGAGGAAGAACCTGCCCTGCGGGCGACGATCCCGGCCGAAGAGCCGGTGGTCCCAGAGATCCAACTTGAGGTAGCGGAGCCGACGCTGCCTGAGATCGATGGGACGCCGCCTCCCGTGCGGGAGGACAAGCCTCCGAGCCACGCGCCTCTGTCGCGGAGAGCGGTACAGATCGCCCTGGGCCTGGCTACGCTGGGCCTGGCCGTGGCCACGGTACAGGCGTGGCGGGCGCGCCTGAGCTAGGTTCGTGGAGCCGAATCTGGATACGGAAGGCAAGCACGAGCAACCAGGGCCTGTGTCTGGCTGGCTGCTGAGGAGCCC
>SKLM01000434.1 GCA_007123205.1 Thermoflexales bacterium | reverse complement strand
GGATTGATGCCAAGACGCCGTCCATAGGCGAGGCGCCCCGGGTGGACAATCTCGAGGTTCATTTCGCGGACACGTATGAGCCCAGTGGGCCCTTCGGTGCCAAGGGGATCGGCGAGGCGGCCATGAACCCGGTGGCGGCCGCCTACGCGAACGCCATCTACAATGCCATTGGTGTTCGTTTCTATGAGCTCCCCATCACTGCGGAGAAGATCCTGGCTGCGTGGGTCGACCGGACGAGTTTCGAGGAGGAGAGGGATGAGTAGGGCGGACCTCGGAAGACAGGGGCCTGGAACCCCAGGTCACGACATGACGAACTCACACCTTCTGGTGCACCAGTTCGAGTACGCTGAGCCATCAAGTGTGGAGGAGGCTATCTCCCTTCTGGTTCAGCACGGACCCAGCGCTCAGCTACTGGCGGGGGGCACGTTCCTGCTGGTGCAGATGAAGATGGAGCAGGTGGCGCCCGCCTGTCTGGTGAGCCTCGGCAAGGTGCATGGGCTGGATGGTCTCCAGGTCGTCGATGGCTATCTGGAGGTGGGGCCGTCGACGCGTATCTGGGATCTGAAGCGTTCGGCCAGAGTCCAGCGGGACTACCAGGCTCTGGCTGAAGCGTGCGCGGCCTTTGGCTCGACCCAGGTTCAGATGTCGGGAACGCTAGGAGGCAACGTGTGTAACGGCTCGCCGGCGTCCGACACGGTGCCTGCACTGGCTGTGTTGGGTACCGAGTTGGTCTTGCTGGGGCCCGACGGGGAGCGGACAGTGCCTATGGAGCGATTCTTGATCGGGCCCGGCGAGACGGCGCTCGCGAACGGTGAGCTGCTCAAGGCCATCCGGCTGCCGGAACCGAGGCCGGGCACAGGGAGCGCCTTCGTGAAGGTGTCGCGGGTGCGGGCCGACCTCGCCAAAGCCAGTGCAGCCGCGACGATCGTGCGGGACGGCGATGACATCGTGGACTGCCGGATTGCCCTGGGATCGGTCGGGCCGACGGTCCTGCGGGCCCGCAAGGCGGAACAGATGCTGATCGGTACGTCACTGACGTCGGAATCAGCGTTGGCCGCCGGCCGGGTTGCCGCGGAAGAGGTGACGCCCATCGACGACATCCGGTCGAGTGCCTGGTATCGGCGTGAGGTGGTGAAAGCGCTGACGCACGACGCGCTGCAGGCAGCGTGGGGCCGGGCCGGGGAGGGCGGGGGGGTGGAGGGCCCGGCAGGCGCGCCTACAGGTAGTGACCGGAGCCCGGCTGCAAGCCCAGCGTCGGAACTCGAGACGCTTCACCTGTTGCCGGCGGACACGCACCGGATAACGCTGGTGGTCGATGGAGAGGAGCACCGGCTGGACGTGAAACCCAGCGAACTGCTGATCAACGTGCTCCGCGAGCGGCTAAGTCTGACGGGCACGAAGTACGGCTGTGGCATCGGGGAGTGCGGGGCCTGCACGGTGCTCCTGGACGGCATGCCAATACTGGCATGCCTGACGCTAGCGGTTAGCGTGGACATGCACGAGGTGACGACCGTGGAGGGCTTGCAGCCAGGGAGTCAGCAGCTGGATCCGCTGCAGGAAGCGTTCATCGAGAACGCCGGATTCCAGTGCGGGTACTGCACGCCGGGGATACTGATGATGACCAAGCGGCTGCTGGCCGACCATCGGAGCCCCAGCGAGGATCACGTCCGGGACTATTTGAAAGGGAATCGTTGTCGATGCACTGGATTCGCCAGCGTCGTTCGTGCGGTGATGAGTTGCGCGGCGGATTAGCGGGCTCGAGTGCATCGATGGGCCAGACCAGTTCTGGATGGCGAAGCCGAGGAGGCACGTATGCTACCGAGTTTTGAGTTGTTGATGCCCGAGACCTTGCCGGAGGCGCTGGAGATGCTGGCGGGGTACGCTCCGGACGCGATGCCCCTGGCCGGAGGGACCAATCTGGTCCCGGATCTACGGGGCGGCAAGCGACGACCTGGGGTGCTGGTCAATGTCCACGGATTGGATGCATTGCAGTACATCGGCCGGCAGGACCGGTATGTGGTCATGGGCGCCGGGGTGAGCCTGGCTGACGTGCTGGAGAGCGAGCTGATCGGCGCGCACGGGCGGGTACTCCAAGAGGCGGCCCGTGTCTTCGCGAACCCGTTGATACGGAATCGGGCCACGGTCGGGGGCAATCTGGGGAACGCATCGCCAGCGGCAGACACGGTGCCTCCTCTGTTGGTGTTGGATGCCGAGCTCAAGTTGGCGTCGGCGGGCGAGTCGCGCTGGGTGGGGTTAGAGGACTTCTTCGTAGATGTGTGTGACACGATCTGCCGTCACGTCGAGTTGATCACGGCGGTCCGCTGGCTCGTTCCTCCGCCGAGGACGTTCAGTCGGTTCCGGAAGCTGACGCTGCGGAAGTCGACGGCGATCTCGGTGGTGAGCGTGGCCGTCCGGGTCACATTGGGCGAATCGGGGCGGTGTGTGGATGCGGCCGTCGCGCTCGGCGCGGTCGCCCCCACGCCGATTCGCGTCCACGAGGCTGAGGAGGTGCTGCGGGGCGAGGCCTTGACCCCTGAGGTGATCGATAGGGCCACCCGGTTTGCGTGCACCGCCGCCAGCTGCATCGGAGACGTGCGGAGTTCGGCGGCTTACCGCGAGCGAGTGACGGATGTCCTGACGCGGCGGCTGCTGGCCGAGGCGCAGGAGTGGAGTGAGGAACAATGGGAACGAAGTTGATCACCTTGAGCGTGAACGGACGGCGGCACGAAATTGTCGCTCCACCCAATGCGACGCTGCTGCAGGCTCTGCGCGATCTGGGTTGCACGGACGTGAAGAATGGGTGTGGGAAGGGGGACTGTGGGGCGTGCGCGGTGCTGCTGAACGGTCGGGCCGTCAACAGCTGTCTGGTGCTGGCCTGGCAGGCAGAAGGGGCCGAGATCGTCACAAACGCTGGACTGGGTACCCTGGACCAACCCCATCCCCTTCAGACGGCCTTTGCGGATGCGGGCGCCGCGCAGTGCGGATACTGCACGCCGGGTATGATTGTCTCGGCCAAGGCCCTTCTGGACGACAATCCCACGCCATCCGTGCAGGAGATACGCGAGGCCATCAGCGGAAATCTCTGTCGATGTACGGGATATACCAAGATCGTCGAGGCTATCCAAGCGTGCGAAGCTGAACCGCACAAGGAGCGTTAGCAAGTTGCCCGTTGCAAGTTCAACGTTCAACCTGCAACGTTCAACGTGCGGCTAAGCCGCTGGGTGCCGAGCGACTCGAGGAGGTGGAATGATCTACAGGACCACGTATGAACCTAAGCCCCTGCCCGAGGTGGAGCTTCCCGAACTGCGGCAGGTGGGGAGGCCGCTGCGCCGGATAGACGCATTGGGAAAGGCCACCGGGGCCACCGTCTACGCCGGCGACTACAGGATGCCGAATATGCTCAGTGCGAAGGTCTTTCGCGCGACGGAGCCCTCGGCCCGGATCGAGCGGCTGGACGTGAGCCGGGCTGAGGCCCTGGACGGCGTGGCCTGCGTGCTGACCTCAGACGACCTCCCAGGGGTAGGGCTGGCTACCGACATGCCGGGCCAGACGGGAACAGAGGAGCGGAAGGGTACGCGGGCGCCCGTCCTGGCGTCGGATCGGGTGCGCTTCTACGGGGAGCCCATCGCGCTGGTGGCCGCCGAGACGGAGGAGATCGCCGAACGAGCGCTGGAGC
>SKLM01000383.1 GCA_007123205.1 Thermoflexales bacterium | reverse complement strand
TTCCGGCTGTAGTAGAGGTCAGCAAGCTTTCCGGCCAGGTCCACGAAGCGACGCGTAACCCAGGTGGGCATCAGCGTGGCTGGGCTTGCGGGCGCCGATAGACGGGGGGCAGCGTCCGCTTGTGGGCTGAGCTGCTGATCATCCCTTTCACCTTCTCCAGCGTATCAGGATCAACGCGCTCCCTCTCGCCTGACACGATCGCTTCTAGGACTCGGTCGAGCTCCTCATATGCGATCCCTAACTCGTCTTCGTCCGTCTGGCCGGGCCACAGGCCCGCCGAGGGAGGCCTCTCAACGACCTCGCGAGGCACACCGAGTTCACGGGCAAGCTGCCAGACTTCTGTCTTGTACAGATCACCCAGGGGCAAGAGATCCACCCCGGCGTCGCCGTACTTGGTCGAGTATCCCACCAGCAGCTCACTCTTGTTGCCTGCCCCTAGTACCAGATAGTTGTGGGTCTGTGCCAGGTAGTAGAGGGCCGTCATCCGCAGGCGGGGTTTGATATTCGCTATGGCCAATCGGTGCTGCGTCGGGGGTAGCCTCTCCATCAGTGCGTCGAAGGCATCGTCCAGACTGATCGTCACACTGCGCAGCGAGAAAGCACGGATCACCTGTTCAGCGAGCTGCCTGTCAAGCGGATCCGAATGGCACGGCAGTATGGCGGTCAGTACCGACTCCGGACCGACGGCCAGGACTGCCAACCCCGCTGCGGTGGCGGAGTCGACACCCCCGCTCAAGCCAAGGACGAATCCGTCGGCGCCGCTGTCGACGAGATAATCTCTGAGCCAATCAGCGATCTGGTCTCGAATGTCCATGTGATTCTCCTTAATTGGGTGCCGATTGACCGCGCCAGTCTCTGTGACTGGGCTGCCCTACCATCGGATGGTGATGCTACGGAGTGACCCGGACTTGAGTCAGTGTGATTTGCTTCGCCTGCATCTGCCCTCCGGGGGGCGTCACCGGCAGGTGGGCAATGGCTCCGTCCGCGTGCCGATACACGGCGACCTGCACGCTGTAGACGCCCGGTGCTGCTTCGGGAAAGATCGTCAGGCCCACGCTATCCGTCACAATCTGATCCCGCCGCCACGTGATCGTCGGTGCTGCGCCCCCCAGTGGGGGGCTGTCGTGTTGCGCAGCCTTCCGCTGCACGTCGTCGATGAACTGGACGGACACCGTGTAGTCCTCGGCCATCGGGCGCATGGCTTGCCATTGGAGGGTCACGGTGATGGTTTTACCCGGTCCCGCGGTCCGTTGAGACAGGTCGTAACCCGTGATACTCATATGATTGCCGAAAGTTACCGATATCGGGTTAAGGGGGCCATCGTCGAGAGGGTGGATGGCCACGTCTCCGAAGCGCACGTGATCACCCATTGCCGCTCCGTCGGCCGCCAGGGCTGGCAGGCGCTCGCCGGTACGGGCATCGAAAAGCCCGACTTGCAGTTGGGCTTCGTCGGGGGCGTACGCAGTGTCCGGGAGAGTGATCACGTAACGGTCGGCCCAGCGATAACCGGGCTCCAGCCAAGTGGTCGAGAGCAGGCCCAGGCCCGGAAAGGTATCCCGCTGGGCCACCACCAACTCATGCTCTCCCAGGAGATGGACAAAGACAGTGTAATCCCGGTCAGTCGGCTCCCGTGCCTCCCAGTGTAGAGTTACCGCAACCTCGTCGCCGGGCTCAGTGCGTCTTGTCTCCAGATCATACCCCAGAAGCCGCATCGTGTGGCCAAAATCGACGTCGAGTCGGGAGGGAATGTCTTCTAACGCCGTTTCGGTCAAGGGCTCAGGCACCGCGTAGGCCGGTCGGATCCAGACAAACGGGGCGGCCGCTGAGAGGCCCAGCAGCAGCAGGACAAATGTCCCTATCGGCCAGGCTTTCCACCGCCCCCCCCAGGCCCCCAGACCCACGGCCAACAGCATCGACCAAACGGGCAGGGCTGCGAATACCAGTCGACCCTGAGACGACCACGTGACGCGGGCCCATTGGATCCAAGGGATGAATACTCCCAGGGCCCAGAGGATACAGAGCAGTGCGGGAGCGACCGAGCCGACGGACGCCGGGCTCGGCTTTCCGCGCCGTTGGCCGGTCAATAGGTCTGGGATCGGGCCCAAGAGCGAACGGACCAGGGCGATCACGAGGCCGAGGGCGGCGATCAACAGGACGGCGTTCAGCACTCCGTATACCCAGGGGGACATCGGCACGTTCAGCCCCCCGAAGTTGCCCCAGTACCCAGCCATAAAGCTGTAGCGCTCCCGCCAGAGCTGGTCCAGCCCTGCCGGAACGTCGCGCTGCCCCAGGATCTCGATGAAGGCGTTCAGGCCTGTCAGGTCGCCATACAGTCTCAGGTTGCGCACATACCACCAGCCGGCGATTGCCAGCAGCGGAAGCACGGTCGCCAGGCCGCCTGTGATAAACTCTTCCCACCCCGCAGAGGCGGAGTTCCCTGGCTCACGCGCCCGCCGGACCGCTCGCACCGTGACTACCAGCGCCGTCAGTACCGTCAAACCCAAAGAGCTGGCCTTTGTTAGAGCGGCCAGGCCTAGGATGCCGCCCAGCAGAAGATAACTGGGCATCGTGTGGCGTAGTGCGAGATCCTGGCGCTTCAGGAGCCGCAGCAGCATCAGCAAGGCTAGGCTGCTCAGCGGGACGACCAGATTGTCGTTGTTCACTGAGCCGGCAATGAACACCACCATCGGCGTAAACGCGTGAATGGCCGTCGCCCCGAGCGTGATCGTGGGCCTCTCTGGCACAACCTCCCTCACGACCAGGTAGGTCAAATAGACGCCTGCCGTCGCCATCAGGATCGACATGAACCGAACCATCTGGACGGCCAGGATGGTCCCTT
Organism: Thermoflexales bacterium; assembly: GCA_007123205.1. Taxonomy (GTDB): domain Bacteria; phylum Chloroflexota; class Anaerolineae; order B4-G1; family B4-G1; genus SKLM01. Next base: position 10,273 of record SKLM01000383.1, on the reverse strand, counting down.
TCCACGGAAAAGTTCGCTGTTCTGGATGATGGACGACGAGATTCACGTTACCGTCGGGTGTGGCGATTCCAGTGTCGGCGTGGGGATTGAGGTGACGGACCTGATCCATATCCGAGGTATCGATCCAGAACGTGGTCACCGCACCGAGCAGGTAGTAGAGCGGTGGCTGGCTTCCCTCTTGCCGCCACGGTCCGACATCCGCGGGATCCTGTACCGGCAGCGACCAGGTGTCGGCGATCACCTTCACCATGGGATAGTGCCATAGCTCGTCGGAGGCTTCGAAGGGCGGGACAATCAGGCTGTACCCGGTGCTGAGGACGAGGAACACCGTGAGAATCGCCATCAGGAGCGATCTCTCCGTCCCTTTGGTCATTGGTCGTTCCCAATCAAGCCGTGGAAGACGGCAATCGTCCGGTCCGCGATCTGCCCCCAAGAGAACTCCTCTGCCAGAGCCGTTGCTCCGCTCTCCAGGCGAGTTCGCAGTTCAGGATTGAGCCTCAAACGGTGCACGGCCTTCGCCAGACCGGAAGGATCTCCTGGGTCAACCAACACCATAGTCTCCCCGTCTCGTGCTTCGCGAAGCCGCACCCTTGGGTGGGTAGTGACCACGGCCCGCCCATGAGCCAGGCAGGCCAGGAGCGATCCACGCCGGAAGGAGACGCCATCTCGGAAGGGCAGCACGCAGATGTCCGCGGCGAGCAGGGCAGCGGAGACCTCTTCCGGTTTCGAGTAGCCGGTCCAATGGACGCGCTCGATCAGACCAAGCGCCGCGATCAAGTCGTCCACTCTCTCTGCGTATGCCCGGTTCGTGGGGTCGGCAGTACCCACTCGCCCCCCGATCTTCAGTAGATGGATGGGCAGGCCCTGCTCCACCAGCAGGGCCTGCGCGCGGATCAACTCCTCGAATCCCTTGCTTTCGTTCAGAAAACCGAAGAAACCTAACAGCAGATCCTCGGGCTCAATGCCCCAGCGCGCTCGCTGGGCCATCGGGTCGTAGAGGTCGCGCGATCTGGGGACGATATTGGTGCCGATCGGTACCAAGTGTAGCTCGCGAAGATCCAGCTCGTCGTCAAGCCGCATACGATCCTCTTCGTTGGTGACGATGACGGCGTCGGCGTGGCTCGCCAACCAGCGCACCATCCACCAGCGCAAGGGCCCGGCCTTGGGGAAGAGGTAGGGTACCTTCAGATCGTGAAAGGTCACGACTACCGGAGGGCGGGCCTGAGGCCGGGGGATCGCGTTGATCGCGGGGTGCATGTCGTACGCAGCCGCCTGATATTGGACATTTAGGACGTCCAGCCCGAGATCGTCTGCCCAAGCGGCGATCCCACGCCAGCAGCGCCATCCCCAACTCGAAAGCGTCCGGTGCACAGTCACTTCTCGGGTCTCCTGGGGGGCAGGCTTGGACCGTGTGCCGACCAGCGCTGACCGGTCGGGCTGCGTCGTGATGACGTTCACCTGGTTCCCCTGAGCTGCCAAAGCGCTGGCCAGGTGAGCGGTGAAGTCACCCACGCCGCCTTGATCAGGGGGGTATTCACCGGTGATCAGTCCAATACGCATCAGCTGCCCACAGCTAACTGCGAAGCCCCGAGGCTAGCACCTGATGGTAGGCGGCGATCCGTCGCGCACGGAGCGGACGCTTGTGACCCACCAGCCACTTCGTGCCCTCCAGTCCGATCTGCCAGACGTAGTTAGCCAGCAGGAACCACCGCAGTGCTTCACCGGTGAGCTGGCTGTGATGCTTCTTGAAGTAGCGAACCTTGCTGGTCTGAAAATAGATGTGCCGCGCCCCAACCACCTGTTCGCTGCTCTTACCGGCGTAATGAACAATCTGTGCCGTGGGTACATAGACGACGCGCCAACCCTTCTCCCGTAGTCGCCTGCACCAATCCAGCTCTTCCGAGTACATGAAGAAGCCTTCGTCCAGAAGGCCCACGTCATCTATAGCTTCCCGTCGCACCAACATCGCGGCGCCAGTCACCCAGTCCACGTCCTGGATCACGTCGTCAGGCCGGTCCAGGACATAGTAGCGCTTCAGCATCCCCGGAGGCACGCAGGGCTCAAGCCAGGTCGATTCCAGGAGGGCAGTCAACAGCGTGGGAAACCGCCGACGGGATGACTGGATGGTACCGTCTGGGTTTAGCAGTTGCGGCGCCGCCATGGCAACGTCTGAGTGCGCGTCCGCGAAGGCCACCAGCGTCCCCAGAGCGTCGCCTGTGACTTCCGTGTCCGGGTTCAGCACCAGCACATGTCGACCGTGAGCGACGCCGATGCCCTGGTTGGTGGCAGCCGAAAACCCCAGGTTCTCCTCATTGGCGATGAGAATGACATCCGCGAAGTGCTTGCGCACCATTTCGACACTCCCGTCGCACGATCCGTTATCGACGACGATGATCTCGGTAGTCAGGTCTGTCCCATCTGCGCCCAGCCCGAGACCGCCGGATCTATCCCTCACCCCCGGCGCTTCCGGGCAGCCGATCGAGTTGAGGCAGCGCCGCAAGAGACCGCTCACGTTCCAGCTGACGATGACAATGGAGAGATCAACCATCGCGGCTTAGCTTCGCACGCTAGGGATGAGGGCGGACGAGCTTAGAAGCGACGGCCTATAGCGAAGTCAGCGAGATCGAGGAGAGCGGCGCGGTAACGTGTGTCAGGGAAGCTGTTGAGCGCCGCTCTCGCCTCCTCAGCGTGGTGACGGGCCACCGCCAATGCCTCGTCAACCGCCTTAGACTCCGCAACAGCCTGCACAGCTCGCTTCACCGTCTCTTCGGATCGGTCTCCTTCCAGTACCTGACGCACCGTGTCCTGGTCGTGTTCCGATTCGAGAAAGAGCAGCACGGGCAGCGTGACCAGTCCCTGTCGCAAGTCACTGCCCACCGGCTTGCCCAGTGTCTCTTCGTCTGCCACGAAGTCGAGAACGTCATCCACGATCTGGAAAGCGGTACCAACTCCTTCTCCGTAGCTGTGCAGAGCTGTCTCCCACTCGTCGTGTCCACCTACCAGGATCGCTCCAGCCTGGGCCGAGAGCGCGATGAGGCGGGCAGTCTTCGCTTGGATCCGCTGTCGATATCGCTCTACCGTGGTCTGGCTGGAGTTTCCGTCAAACATCTGGCGTATCTCACCGTTGCAGATGACCACCAGGGTCTCCGCGAAACGCTCAACCAGCCCGATGCACCCTGTCTCCGTCACCAAGTGTGCCGAACGGGCGAACAGGTAATCTCCGGTGAGGACTGTGGCGGCCGGTGTCCAGTTCACCTGAAGCGTCTCCACACCCCGCCGCATCAACGAGCCGTCGATGAGATCGTCGTGAACGAGGGTAGCGATATGTAGCATCTCAGCTGCGGCGCCGGCGATGACTGCCTGGCTGATGTTAGCCCCGCACAGGTGAGCTGACAGGAGGATCAGGGTCGGTCGGATCCGCTTACCGCCCCCACCCAGCAATCGATCCATAGCTCTGCTCACAGCCTCGTGCTGCCCGGCGGGATGATCTCGCAGCAGCGTCTCCACCCTTGCCAGATCATCGGAAACCAATCGTGAGAAAGGATAGTCAATCAATGCTGTCTCGATGGCGCAACTCGAAGAGCCGTTGTGCGTTTTCTGTTGTGGCATTGGCCACTCGCTCCATCGGTTCGCCGCGAGCTTCGCCGATGGCTTCCACCACGTGTCTAACGTACGCTGGCTCATTCCTCCTGCCCCTGTGGCGCTCAGGTGTCAGGTAAGGACAATCTGTCTCTACCAAGAGACGATCCAGCGGCACGGTCCGCGCCACGTCCCGGAGCCGCTGAGCGTTGCGGTAGGTCACCGGGCCTGAGAGGCCTACCAGAAAGCCCATTTCTAGGGCGGCATCCAGACGCTCCTGCCCGGCCGAGTACGTGTGCAAGACCCCGGATCCTTCCCATGCTTGCAGGGCGGCAAACACCTCCTGGTGGGCTTCTCGACTGTGGATCACTACCGGCTGTCCTAGCTCCGCTGCCAGCTCCAGTTGCTCGCGAAAGGCCCGGCGTTGGACGGGTCGCGGTGAGTAATCTCGGTAGTAGTCGAGGCCGATCTCGCCTATGGCCACCACCTTCGGATGATGCGCCAGGGCTCGAAGGTCGTCCAGTGCCCCCCGATCGGCGGTATCGGCATGGTGCGGGTGTATTCCGACGGCGGCATACACGAAGTCGTATTCCTCCGCCAGTCCCACGGAGGCACGACTACTGGACAGGCTGGTTCCGATGTTCACGATGGCTACGACGCCAGCCCGTCGCGCTCGCTCGATAACGGCTTCGCGGTCGTCATCGAACTGCGGGAAGTCCAGGTGGGCGTGAGAGTCAACGATGTCCATCCCCTATTTCAGCCCTGCCAATCTCAGTCCTTCCTCCAACAGCGGTTCGACCTTCTCTTCGTCGGTCGTCTCGCAGTAGACTCGGATGATAGGCTCGGTCCCGGAGAATCGGATCAGCAGCCAGCCACCGTCCTCAAGCTCATACTTGTAGCCGTCGACGGTGACGATGTCAGTGACCCGGAGTCCGGCCAGGGTCTCCGGGGCCGCCCCCTCGAGTCGCTCGCGTGCCTCAGGTCGCTTTTCCGATGGAAAGCGGGTGTCTATGCGATCGTAATAGTATGAGGTTCCCAGCTCGTCGTACAGATGCTGAAGAAGCTGTGACGGCGATTTGCCTGTCTGCACCATCAGATCGAGGAAGTAGAGGTTTCCCAAGATGCCGTCACGCTCCGGGATGCTCTCACCGAACGCGTACCCTCCACTCTCCTCTCCCCCGATCATAGCGCCTGTTTCCAGCATCTTCGGGCCTACATACTTGAACCCCACCCCGGTGCGATGTACCGGTACATCGTATGCCTCCCCGAGTCTCTCCAGCATCGACGTGGTGGAGATGGTCTTCACTATCGGCCCTCGCTTGCCGCGTATCTCCAGCAGATAGTACGCCAGCAGGCCGTACACCTGCAGTTGGTTGATGAAGCGGCCCTCCTCGTCTCCTATTCCCATCCGATCGGCGTCGCCATCCATGATCAGGCAGACATCGACCCCCAACTCCACAGTCTTCCGCAGTGCCCCATCTATGTTCGGGGGAATCGGTTCGGGGCGTTCCATACCGGGAAAAAGGGGATGACGCTCGTTGTGAATCTCCGACACCCTCGTCTTGCCCTCCTGAAGCAGGCGCGGAAACCAACCCATCCCGTTACCCCACATCGGCTCGACCAGGATGCGCAGGCCTGCCTCTTTGATCCGCTCAACATCTACCAAAGCGCTGATGTGGTCGATGTAGGCCTCCGCCGGGTCCCAGATCTCAACAAGCCCCCGGCCCTGTGCATCCGCCAGCTCCATCCGTTCCACCTCCTGGCGATCGGGGATCAGGGCCTCAATACTGCGGAGACCGTCGGGAGCCACCGCGGCCCCGTTCTCGTCTCGCACCTTAAACCCGCAGTCCCAGGGAGGATTATGACTGGCAGTGATGTTGATACCTGCCGCTGCCTCTCGCTCCACGATCGAGTAGGAGATCACCGGGGTTGGTGTCGCCGAGTTGGTCAACCAGACCTGGAACCCGTTAGCTGCCATCACCTCCGCCGCAGTGGCTCCGAAGTGCTCTGCTGCAAAGCGTTGGTCGTAGCCCACCACGACGGCGCTGCCTTGGCGATCCTGATCTGTCAGGTAGTTGGCGAAGCCCTGGGTAGCGCGACGCACATTTTCGAACGTGTAGTCCTCAGCGATTCGGCCTCGCCAGCCGTCCGTCCCGAAGCGGATATCTTCCATGGTAGGATCTCCCGTCGGTTCAGCCCAAGTGGTTTTCCTGCTTCAGAAGCTCTACGTCACTGTCCACCATCATACGTACCAATTCCGGGAAAGAGACTGACGGTTCCCACCCTAGCTCGCGCCGTGCTTTGCTCGCGTCGCCGATCAGGATATCAACCTCTGCGGGACGCATGAAGCGGGGATCCTGCACCACGTAGTCCTTCCAGTCGAGATCGACATAACCGAAAGCCGCTTCACACATGTCACGAATAGAATGAGTTGTCTCGGTCGCCACGACATAATCACCTGGCTCGGGCTGTTGAAGCATCATCCACATCGCCTCCACGTAGTCCCCCGCGAACCCGATGTCTCGCTTCGAATCCAGATTGCCAAGCGCCAATTCGTCGGCTAGTCCCAGCATAATCTTCGCCACACCATAGGTGATCTTCCGGAGCACGAACTCCAAACCGCGGCGGGGGCTGGTGTGGTTGAACAGGATGCCTGAACTGGCCGGAATGCCGTAGGACTCTCGGTAGTTGACGGTAATCCAGTGCCCGTATACCTTGGCAACCCCGTAAGGGCTTCGCGGGTAGAACGGCGTGTCCTCGTTCTGAGGCACCTCGCGGACCTTTCCGAACATCTCGGACGAGCTCGCTTGGTAGAAACGAATCGACGTGTCCACCGTCCGCACAGCTTCCAGCATTCGCGTCACCCCCAGGGCTGTCACGTCACCTGTGAACACCGGCTGGCCCCACGACGTTGGCACGAACGACTGTGCAGCGAGATTGTAGACCTCGTCCGGTCGGTGTTCTTGAAGGATGTTGATCAGCGAGACCTGATCGAGCAGGTCTCCCGAGACTAGCGTGATCCTCTCCTGAACATGCTCGATGCGCGAGAAATTGAGCGTGCTCGTCCGGCGCACCATTCCTATCACTGTGTACCCTTTGTCGAGCAACAGCTCAGCCAGATACGAACCGTCTTGACCCGTGATTCCTGTGATGAGCGCCTTTGGCATTGGGTGACTCCTTGTTGGATGACAGGTCCGACGCGCTTGTCGGATCCTGCAGCAGACCTGCACGGTCGAACACCGATCGAATCCGCACGGTCGGCCGGCGGGTTCAGCTCACGCGTCTACTCCTTCTGTAGCTGGTCCCGCCAGTATGCTAGGGTGTCCAGTAGCGTCTGTTCGAAGCCTATGCGAGGCCTCCAGCCGGTAAGATTGGTGAACTTCTCAGCACTTCCACGGACCACGGGCACATCGACGGGGCGATATCGCTCGGGATCTGTCTCGACGCGGATCGCCACCTTAGAGTAATCCAACAGCGTCTCCAGCAACCTCTCGATCGGGTATGCCTCTCCCGAGGCCAGGTTGTAGACCTCTCCCGGTTCTCCCTCAGTCAACGCCAGGTGATAGGCTCGCACGATGTCGCGCACATCAGTGAAGTCGCGCGACGTCGAGAGGTTGCCCACCCGCATCACCGGTTCCTGAAGGCCCGCTTCGATATGGGCGATCTGGCTCGCGAAGGCAGGAACCACGAACCGGGGTGATTGACCAGGCCCGGTATGGTTAAAGGGACGTACCCGGACGACCGGGATGCCGTAAGCCAGATGATACTGCAGTCCCAGGAAGTCTTGCGCAACCTTGCTTACCGCGTAGGGGTTGTTGGGTCGGAGGGGGCTCTCCTCTGTCTGAGGCAGCTCTTCCGGCTTTGGTGCTCCGTATTCCTCATTGGAGCCAACCACCAAGAAACGGGTCTCCTGGTCTGACCGGCGCACGGCCTCCAGGAGATTCAACTGCGATTTGACGTTATTCTCCAGGGTGTCCCAGGGAGCTGTGATCGAGGCGGGCACGAACGACTGCGCTGCAAGGTGAAAAATGTGGGTCGGTTGCGCCTTCACAACCAGCGAGTCGACGTCATCGCTGGAACGAAGGTCGACCGTGTGGAGCTTGAGCCGCGAAGTCGATCGTTCGTCTTGATCAGGTCGTCCAAAAGTAGTACCTATCAGGTCCCAGTCCGTGTGTTCCAGAAGATACTCGCACAGATGTCCCCCGACGAACCCCTCGGCTCCCGTGATCAATGCTACCAATGTCTGCCTCCTTGCACGGAGATTATACCGTACTTCGAGGTCGCTGCCAAACACGGGCTCCTGCCAACGGGCTGTCGTGACGCCGTCGACATGCTGAGCTTGGGCTTCAGGAGCCGGGGATCTGAGCATTCCTTGCAGACGATCTAGGCATGTCGAATCCCATCGAAGGTCGGCGGCGGAGGCGGGCGGACCGCCAGTGCCCGGACAGAGCTTGGCGGGGTCAGGACGCCTTCAGCGCCGACTCAACCGGTTGCCAGCCGGGTCATCTCTTCGCTTTGACGGCACCCGAGGCGCGAAATCAGAAAATCCCTGCCAGTATCTCTGCGACGCCACAGTCTCCCTGGCTGCTGGAGCCCTCAGGTGGGGAAGCGATCAAGGGCCGTCTGCCTCGGCCGACACCGGATTCGATGTTCACGCCATCCAGGAGTCGCTGACTCGGTTTCAGCCCCGGCCCGATGCGCGAGCAGAGACGTCCCGCCGCTCACCGCCCCCGTTCCAGAGGCAGCCAGATTGTGAAGGTGCTGCCCGCCCCCAACGTGCTTTGAACCGTGATCCTACCGCCGTGGAGGTGAATGAGATCCTGGGCGATGGCGAGCCCCAGCCCGACTCCTTGTTGTTCCAGTTGATCGCGGTTTAGCTGGCGGAATCGGTCGAAGAGGAAGCGCTGCTGCTCCATCGGAATACCTACGCCGTAGTCTGACACAGAGATCCTGATCCAATCCCCCTCCACCGTGGCGCCAATGTCTACCCGCTCTGATCCGTCCCGCGAGAACTTGACCGCGTTCTCCAGGATCCTCCCGAGGGCATTCCTGAAGTAGGGGGCACAGAGTCTGACGGGCGGGAGGTCGGGTTCTGCATCCACCTGAAGCGTAATCCCACGCTTTCTGGCCTGGTCCAGGAACTGATCGGCTGTTTGCTCCAGGATACTCCTCAGATCGTGATGTAGGGCTACAAGACCGTCGAACTCCTCCTGAGCTCTGCCCGAATCGATCTGTACGACGAGCAGCAGGTCCTCCACCAGGCGGTTCAAGCGATCCGCTCCAGTCTTTATTCCCTTCAGGAACTCCTCGATCTCGTTTGGCCTCAGGGACGAGACATCCTCCAGCGCCAGATCGGTGTAGCCCGTCACGTACGTGAGAGGAGTGCGCAACTCGTGCCCGAGCACCGTGACGATCTGCTGCTTGAGTTGCTCAAAAGCCATCTCCGTGGCCTCTTGAATCGCACGGGCACGTTTGAGGCGCGAGCGAACGATCACGACCAGCTCTTCGGCGTCGAAGGGCTTGGTGACGTAGTCCTCGGCGCCAAGGATCTTGCCTCTCAGTCTGTCCTCCCGCTCCGACCTGGCGGTCAGGAAGACAAACGGGATTGGAGTCCATTCCGGGCGGGCTCGGACCTCGCGGTACAGGTCGTATCCATCCAGTCTGGGCATCATAATGTCGGCTAGAATGATATCTGGTCGCCTTACTTGCATGGTCTCCAGAGCCTCCATGCCGTCGACAGCCGTGACGACCTCATACCCCTCGGACTCCAGGATGTCCTGGATGGCTCGCGACATAGGTTTGTGGTCTTCGACAACCAATACGCGTTGACTGCCCATACTCTCTCCCTAGATCCTATGATAGGTCTTCCACAACGGTTCCCGCGGTCTTCTGATACCGACGGTGATTAACTCTGATCACCGCGTCCCTTGCCACCAGCGCACGGTGGGCAGCCTTCCCCTCTTCACGACGGGGGGAAGCCCCACCTATTTGGATGGGATCTGGCCCCGGGGGTGCAGGGGGGCTGAAGCGCCTCCCTCGAGGGCGGGTGACAGTCCCACCCCAGTGTCGAGCTCGGCGCACCAGGGACCGGCGAGTGTTCACTCCGCCTTGCCCTGTGAGGCATCCGCTAAGCCTCTGGTCGATCTACCCCCAACAGCCGATCCCACTCTCGTTCCGGACCCTCACAGCGCCGATGGTCGCTTCCCGCCGAAGTGACCATCGAAGATGTGCGACCCTTTCTCGTTGTCTACCCGCCCCAGTCTCATCGGGTCGGCGAGTTTCGAGAATCCTGCATCCACCGTCCCGGAACACCCTCCACCTTGGTGGACGTAGTCATCTCAGTGCTCGGGTTAGATCGATCGCCTCCACAGATGGAATAGCTGCTCCCCTCAGTGGCCACCCCCTCACTCCCGCAACCCTCCCCGCTGCCTGACGAGTATAGCACGACACGACGTCACTGACAATGGAGGGGCGCGATGGGCATTCCCGGCAATTAGCGCCCCCAACACCCCAGAGCTACCCACGGTGCCCAGCTTGCCAAGTTCGCGCAGCGAGCCCCAAGCCACGCACCACTCTGAATGGAAGGGACTCCGGGCGGAGCCTCTGCTCGTAGTTAGCCACGCAGCGGAGCGGAGTGGCGACAAGCCGCGTGCCAGGCTCGCTGTGCGAGCCCCAAGCCATGCACCACTCTGAA
>SKLM01000017.1 GCA_007123205.1 Thermoflexales bacterium | reverse complement strand
TATGGCTACTCTCGCGAGCGAGCCGAACAGGAATTCGATCATTGTCCCCCCACACCTGGGGGGGAACCGGTGAAGGCGTGGCTTGCGGTTGCCGGTGACGGGATTGGCCCCACACACGTGGGGGTGAACCGCTGTCTAACTGTGAGGCTCCCCAAAGAAGTTGTACCGCTTGGCGCTGATTTGTTATCATCCTCTGGGAGTGTTTGAAAGCCCCCTCGATGGAGCGGTCCGGTAGTTGGAGGTCGATCGTGCGCCAGGCCTTCTCCCGGGACTCGCTTGCCACGACCGTATGGTCTACACGGGTCTGTTTTTGGGTATACGGTAAGGGTAAGGCGTTGGCGATGGCAGTTGCTGTCTCACCGCCTGGAGTTCGATGGCCATGACGATCGAGGAGATAGCTCAGGTACTGGGCGGGGACAATACCGACGTATTTGGCAGAAGGTCCTTTTGCGCCGTGTGCAAGGGTACCGTGAAGCGCAGCGATGCATGTATCCGTGTGTACAGATATTGTCAAATCTTGTGGATCGACACTGCATTGGCGGCGAACACCGATAGGGTGTGCGTGAATAGATCAGCCGATGCTGGCTCGGACTGCAACATCTCAGCCTCGCCGTCCGGGAACTCGACACCTGCCTTGACCAAAGCGATGAGGTGCGGTGCATTGCCTCGGCGCCACCGCTTCTGAGCGGCCCTGAGTCCAGCAGTGCCTGGGTCTCACGTCTGATCTCCAGTTGCAGCGGCACCCATCCGCAGGGTCATGTTGCACGGGCTCATACTTGAGCATCCAAGCCTCGTTCCAGTCGCTGAGATCGAGGTAGCTTGAGGGCCGCTGGTGTGCCTGAGTCAGGAGGTTACGAGTCCAGCAAGACCGGCACAAATGCTCTGAATCTCGGCTCCCGACTATCGCACATCATACGAGGTCAACTTGTTGAGGAGATTCGAAGCCCGTCGCAGGGGTGTTGGGCAGAGGACTATCTACGCGCTGGAGTTCACAAACTGGTCAGTTGCGGATCTCGACACCGCGGCGCGTCAGGTGGTACAACCTGAAATCTTGGCAAGGGAACGCGCACGTGAGCTACTGGAGCTCCGAGTCCAGTTACGCGATGAGTCACAGATGACCGGCACGATCACTCGCACTCTGGAGATAGCGGCTGCCCTTGCTGATCATGGTCGACGGTATCCGACAGCGACCTGAGTTCATCTTCTCCGGGCAGGCGATGCCCGCGTTGTTGAACTCAATCACTGGCTGCTCCACACGGCCCGTGAGCAGTCGTCCTGCCAGCCGCTCCATGAACGGTAAGTGACCAACCAGTATCATCGGCTCGACCTCCTGGTCGAGCGCCTCCGCCACCGGCTCCACGTCATCCAGCGGCCCCAGGTCCGAGGTAGCCACCACACCCTCTCGCGGAGGCAGGACGTCGCCCAGGATCTCTGCCGTCTCCCTGGCACGCGTCTTTCCGCTGTGCCGGATCTGTTCGATGCCCACCCCCAGTTCGGCGGCCATCTCGCCTGTCCACCTCGCCTGCTCATGTCCCAGCTCAGCTAGCGGCCGTCCTGGATTTGGAGACACAGCACGTCGCCTCTGCGTGCTGCACCAGATACACGCGCGTTGAACCCCTCCTCTCAGCTAGCTGTCCGTACTTCTCCAGAGAGATCGGCCCGTGGCTGATCAGCGGGGCGTGCCCGGCCCATCAGTCACGAGCTCGATCTCCGGGGTCAAAGCCCACGGCGGCGGACTACTCAGACTCAGCACCTTCCTCTGACGGCACCCACTGCTCCAGCTTCCGAGCTGCCATCTCCCGTCCGCCCAATCCGAAAGCAAGCGCCCCCGCCACCGCAATAGCCCCGAGCACTAACCCGAACGCCAGGTTCACGATCTCGTTCGCCAGTCCCATCTGACGCAGGGCCATCGCCCCTGCAAAAACGATGATCGCTCCTCTAGCCAGCATCGCCAGCAGCGGCGCCTGCGCCACATCGCTCTCACGCAGGATGCTCGATGCCAGATTGGCCAGGTACAGACCGATGCCGAATACGATCAAACCTAGCACGACCTGGCCGGCAAACGCCGTGAATTGGCTCACCAGATTCGCAGCCCGCCCGAAGCCAAGTAGGTTGAACGCCTCAATGGTGGCGAACAGCATAATCCCCACCAGCACCAGGTATCCGACCACCTGCGCTGGCGTCCGCTCGTCTTCCGTTGGTTCGCGGCCCAGGCCCAGCCGGGCGAGGACGGTGTTAAATCCCATGCCGGTAAGCACGTTGGTGATCAAGCCTGCGACCACCTTGCCGACGACATACGCCACGATCAAGACCAGCCCCGCGCCGAACATAGCTGGCAGTGCCGCCAGGATGGCACTCAGCATGCTCGTCGCCGGCGCCGTTACTGCCTCCAGCGCCAGAGCGTCAAGCGCCGCGATCAGGACCGGGATGAGGATCAACACGTAGATCACCACGCCTATGGCCCCCGACAGCGTTTGCTCACCCAGCGCTGCGGAAAGACCCACCCGCTCGCTCAGGCGATCGGCACCAACCGCCGCCAGCAGATTGCTCACGATCCGCTGCACAATCCGGGCAATGAACCAGCCGACTACCACGATCAAAGCAGCCCCAAAGACGTTGGGCAGATAGGCTAGTGCCTGGTCCACCATCCCCTGCACCGGTGCCAGCAGACCTTGCAGCGCAAGAGCGTCCAGTATTGCCGGTAGAAATAGCAGCCACACCAACCAGTACACGACCCGTGCCACCGTGTCTGCCAGCGAAACCTCTTCATCCACCCCCGCCAGGCTGCCAAGCCTCTCGTCCAGCTTAACTGCCTTCAACAGGCCTGAGAAAATCAGCCGTAGTCCACTCGCCAGAATCCATGCCAGCGCCAGGAGCACGCCCGCGCCCAGCAACCGCGGAGCATACTCAAAGATCTGCGTCAGCAGCCGGTTCAGCGGCTGTGTGATCAACGTCAACCCCAATGCCTCGAAGAACGCGATCAAGACGAAGATCATGATCAACCAGAAGACACCCCTGGCCGCCCATTCGCCGGCAGGCACGCTGTCCGGGCTCTCATCGTCCGCGAACCACTGCGCCAGTCTCTTATCCAGATCAGTCCGCCGCATCGCCGACCGCACCAGAGCCGATACTATGAGGGCAAGCAACCACCCGACGACCAGAATCACCAGCGCCGCCACGATACTCGGGATCGATGCCCCCAGCAACTGCCCAATCTGTTCCACGATTATCTGTCCCATCTGTTTCTCTCTCCTATCTGTCTATCCGATCTCGCGCAAGAACAACTCAATGCCGTCTCAGTTCAACACTCGTTCGTCTGCCTGGATCTGCTACATGAGACACCTCCTCGTATAGTGGCTATTGTCCCTGTGTAGCTGGGCCGCCGAGAGATAGTCAGTGAGGTTGCCCCTTGTCGGCATCGAGCAGGAATTAGCGGCTGTGTTAGGCCTGTCCGCTGTCCGTCGACGGTGCCCGTTATCGGAAGAGCTTGAACGCCTATCTCAAGGGACGGCCCGATCGAGAAACAGTCTATGGATGACCTTATTCGGGTGAGCGAACCCCTTCGCCAAGTTCCGTGGTCTGCTCAGACTATCTCCTGACGGTTTGCTCCGCTTGTGTCTACTGGGGATTTCACGTCGTCTGACGCTCGACTGGAGAAGCTTGACGCCATTTGCATACAGTT
>SKLM01000060.1 GCA_007123205.1 Thermoflexales bacterium | reverse complement strand
GGCCACCGCCGCGCGCAGCATGTTCTTGAACAGCACTGCGGCGGTGGCTGCCACGAGGACCGTCACTATCAGTACTAGCCCGAGCAACAAGTCCATATACCGTCCTCCAGCTCCGTTTTCCGGCGTTCCACGGCCCGTGCGGCCCAAGGGCGTGTACCCGCTGGTTTGCCCCCGGTCTAGCCAGTCACGCCGCCCGCGGAGACCATGGGCCAACGCTAGATAATATCATACCCCGGGGGAGATGCAAGTGAGTCACCGGAATTCTGGGAGGGATTCTGGTCGGTAGCACTACGCGGAGGGCGATTTGCCCTAGCGCCAGGCAGGGTCAGGGCGGGACGCTGCTCCGTCCCCGGCCCTCCCGAGGGGTGAAGGGGCACGCTGGCGCGCGGGGCGGGGGGGTAGCTCCGCATCTATGAGCGCGATGAGGTGGGGCTCAATGAGACGGGGCGACCAGCGGGACTGTCCGGCAGGCGGTTCACCCCCTTCCGGGATCCCCCGTGGCAGCCGCCCGTCGCTCTCGAGGGGCGGCTCTACTTCGCCCGGGCTGAACTCACGTACTTCCTGACCTCGTCAGCGACGAAGATGGACCCGGCGATCAGCACGATGGTGCCCCAGCTCCGCCATCCGAGGGGTACCGTCCCCAGTGCTACCTGCATGAACGGCACGTTCTGGGCGGCGATCTGGAGCAGGACCGAGACCACGATGGCCACGATCAGGTAGCGGTTGCTGAAAACTCCCAGTCGGAAGACCGACTTGTCCCGCGAGCGGCAGTTGAGTGAGTTGAACACCTGGAACATGGCCAGGGTGGTGAAGGCCGTCGTCTGGGCGTACGCCAGGCTGCCGCCCCGCTGGGCCTGAGTGAAGGTCCACAGCGTTCCGGCCGCCATGAAGACTGCGACGTAGGCGACGTTTATCAGAATCTCACGGTTGATGATGCGCGTTTCCGGCCGGCGGGGTGGCTCGTCCATCACGTCGCCCTCCTTCGGCTCCAGGGCGATGGTGACGTCGAGGATGCCGTCGGTCACCAGGTTTACCCACAGGATCTGAACCGCAGTGATCGGCAACCCCGGCACCGGCAGGAGCGCCAGCGTGGTCATCAGGGTCAGATCCTCTCCAATGTTAGTCGCCAGGAGGAACTTGACGACCTTGCGGACGTTCTGGAAGACGACACGCCCCTCCTCGACGGCGTTGACGATGCTGGCGAAATTGTCGTCGACCAGGATCATCTCCGCCGTTTCCTTGGTCACGTCGGTGCCGGTCATTCCCATGGCGACCCCGATCTCGGCTGCCTGGAGCGCAGGGGCGTCGTTGACCCCGTCGCCCGTCATGGCCACGACGTGTCCGTGACGCTGCAGCGACTGGACGATGCGGTGTTTGTGCTCGGGAGAGACCCGGGCGAAGACGGCCACCTCCTCGATCGCGGCGTCGAGCTCGTCATCGCCCATACTCGCTAAGTCAGCGCCGGTGCATACCTTGCCACCCCCGTCCAGGATACCCACCTCCCGGGCGATGGCCTCCCCGGTCAACTGGTGGTCGCCGGTGGCCATGATGACCCGGATACCGGCTCGCTTGCACCGCGCGACCGCCTCGGGCACCTCAGGGCGCGGGGGATCGAGCATCCCCGTCAGTCCGGAGAAGACCAACTCCGTGGGCGCCTCTTGTTCCAGGTCCTCCTTCAGCTGCTCGACCTGCTCCGGGTCGATCACTCCGTAGGCGAGTCCCAGTACCCGGAGCGCCTCACTGGCCAGGCGATGGTTCTCCTCCAGAATGCGCTCACGATCCTCCTCGGTGAGCGGCCGCTCCTCGCCGTTCTCGCGGATCTGCGTGCAGTGAGCCAGTACGATCTCCGGTGCGCCCTTGACCATGGCCCAGGCCTCTTCCTGTGTGTTTTGGTGGAACGTGGCCATGAACTTGCGCTCCGCGGTAAAGGGGAGTTCGTCGACGCGACGGAATTCCTGTTCCAGGTCCTCCTTGTGCTGTCCCGCCTTGGCCGCCGCTACCACCAGGGCTCCCTCGGTAGGATCACCCCGGATTTCCCACCGGGACTGGTCGTGCTCGTGATGGCGAACCAGGCGGGCGTCGTTGCAGAGGGCGCCGATATGGAGAGCCAGGCGGATATCGGGATCGGATGCGGGACGGCAGGCGGCGCCGTCCCGTTCGAAATCGCCAACGGGAGCGAACCCGGCGCCGGTAATGCAGACGGTGCTGGATCCGAGGACCATCTCCTGCACCGTCATCTGGTTCGTGGTCAGGGTGCCGGTCTTGTCGGTGCAGATCACCGTCGCCGCACCCAGCGTGTCGACGGCCTGCAGGCGGCGGATGATGGCGTTGTGCCTCGCCATATGGTTGAGCCCCACCGCCAGCGTGATGCTCATAACGGCCGGCAGCCCCTCCGGAATTGAGGACACGGCGGAGGCCAGGGCGAACAGGAACATGTCCTCCCACGCCAGACCGCGGATCAGGCCCAGTATCAACGTCAGGGTGGCCACGCCCACGGCCAGCATGCCCAGCTTCTTACCAAGATCCAGGGTTTGCTTCTGCAGAGGGGTAGCGACCTTCTCGGTCTCGCGGATCAGCGTGGCGATCTTACCCATTTCGGTCTCAGCGCCGGTGCCGAAGACCACAGCCTTCGCGCGCCCGGTGAGAACGATGGTGCCTCCGTAGACCAGGTTGGTGCGCCCTCCTATGAATGGCCTCCGCTCCAGAGGCTCGGCAGTCTTGCGCACGGAGCTCGACTCGCCGGTGAGCATCGCCTCGTCAACCTCCAGGTTGGCAAGCTCGAAGAGGCGGGCATCGGCTGGCACCTTGTCCCCCGCGCCCAGTACGATGACATCGCCGGGCACGACCTGCCGGGCCGGGATCCGCTCCTCGACACAGCCGCCTACGTCGGGGCAATCGCGGAGTACCGCAGCCTCGGGTGCGGCCTTCGACTGGAGGGCCTGTAGAGCCTCCTCCGCCTGGTATTCCTGGAAGAAGCCGATGAGGGTGTTGACGATGATCACCACCGCGATGACGATGGCGTCGATGGTCTTGCCGGCGACCAGGGAGATGGCGGCTGCCACTAACAGGACGCCGACCAGGGGATTCTTCAGCTGGGACCACAGGATCTCGAGCTTTCTCACTTCCTCAGCGCCCTCGATCTCATTCGGGCCGTACTCCTCCAGCCGGCGCTCCGCCTCGGCTGAGGTCAGCCCGGTCCTATCTGAGTTGAGGAGCTGGAACACCTCGTCGGTTTCCAGCGTGTGCCACTCTTGAGCCATGATCTGTGTTCCCGGTTGACCACGAATGCGTCGCTTCTGTTCTCCCCGGCCGTCTCCTGGCCCCGGCCAGGAGAGCCCGATCAGCAGCCGTGAGCCACTCTCCAGGTCGCAGCGGCTGCATCTGCTGCGTGCATGGGGATGGGATGGGCTGCTACCCTGCTGGCGGTCGCTTGTCTCGTTGCTGTCCGGTCTCCGTCTGTTCAGAGGAACAGCGGTGTGAGTATGAAGTATGCCAATACGAAGTAGATTAGTAACCCGGTGATGTCCTTGATGGTGGTGATGATCGGGTCGGCGCCGATGGCCGGATCGACGCCGAGCTTCATCAGTGTGTAAGGGATCAGGAACCCCAGCGTCGTCGCCAGCGTTATGGTGAGGGTCAGGGAGAGACCCACAACCAGCCCGAGGGCTGGCACTCCCTGCCAGAGGGC
>SKLM01000030.1 GCA_007123205.1 Thermoflexales bacterium | reverse complement strand
TCGGTCGATCGACCTGCGCGTCACAGAATACCCGTCGCGGGATCTCCCGTGGAGTCTGGTCCTCAGCGCAGGCACGGGGATGAGATGTCTGGATTGCCAGCGAACCGTCTTGGGAAAGCATAATGGATCGGCCACTACGACCTTTCTTCGACTGGGAGCTGGCCTCAGATGCGACACTGGTGCTCCCGTTCATCGCGGAGCTCGAGTGGTTGGATGCGGTCACGGCGCTTTACTGGAAAGGTTGTACGTCGATGTGCAGGCTTCGTTGCTTCTTTCGATTATACGTATCATCTCGCGGGGTGTCAAGGGTGACTTCTACTCCACCCGGATGATGTCCATCTTGCCCTCAAGCTGATCGGCACTTGGCGCGAGACACCAGGGAGCCGAAACCGATCCCTGTGAGCGGCACCTTCCTCACGTCGACGCGCTGTTGCCAGGTGCGGAGCACCTCAACGCCGATCATGTCCGACTTGTCTTGGTCCATCGGTGGCCCGGAGCTGCTTTGGGGTGGGCAGCGGGGGCTGCGGGTACGTCTTCATGACCGAGCGCTTCCACCACCGGCCCCGTCCAGCGAGAGTTCGCACCGCACCGCACCTCACAGATACAGAAAACCGCACGGCCTGCGGAGAAGCCGTGCGGTCTCGGTCCTAGCCAGCTAAGCTGGCCGTCAACTTATGAGTTGACCGGACGGCGCATGCCGTCCTTCGTCGCGCTACAGAGTCTTGACGCTGGTGGCGCGTAGGCCCTTGGGGCCATTCTGGACACCGAACTCGACCTTTTGGTTCTCACTCAACGAGGCAAACCCGCTGCCCTCGATGTCTGAGTGATGTACGAATACGTCCTCTCCAGCCTCACGCGAGATGAAGCCGTACCCTTTGCTGTCGTTGAACCATTTAACGGTTCCTTCTTCTCTTTCTGTCATCGTATTACCTTATACTCCTTCATACGTCTACTATTGAGTGAAGCGGGGAGAGGCAAAAAAAGAGACCGCCCAGTCTCCGCAAGTCTGGGCAGTCTGTGTGTTCCAGCCAAAACCTACTTCCTCTTACTTGTACGATATTCTACCACCTTTCCGCAGGGTGTCAAATGCGCGTACGCCTTCTCGCATTCACGTAGCCTTTTCGCTTCTAAGCCGTCTTCACGGCATACTCTCCAACAACCTAAGCTTGATCCAGCGGGTCCTGCGCCTGGTTGCGCACGATCTTGACATCCAGACGCTCCTGCGTACATGTAACGTCCACAATGTGCCCAACGCCACCAACCTGGCCACGGCCGACTTGATCATCTCAGCCGACTTACTCTAGCCCAGAGGCGTGGTGGCTGAGGTAACCGATATCTTGGCCCAACGCCTCTCTCCCCACCCGGACACCGCCGGAAGAAGACGCAGGGTCGGACCTGACCAGCTCGTCGGCCAAGAACTCGCACCCATTCTGCCTGGCTGAGCGGAGTGATCGGCTTGCGCTGCATTGCTCCGCGACGCGTAGTGCAGACGTCTGTCAGACGACCAATAGAAACTCCCTATTGCCTCACGGATGAATCTTGCCCTGGCTGCTCATTGCCAGCAAGCCGAAACCGATGTGTATGAGCGGCACCTTTTTGACATCCGCGCGCTGTTGCCACGTGCTGGTCACCTCAGCGAAGAGGATGATCAAATCCTATCGATTTACAGGTTGGCTGGAGCCGCTCCAGGGTGGGCCGAGCGTTTCGGCTCGCTGGAGGACTCAGGAGGGGTCAGGTGCAGCGCACCCAAGATGGCAGGGGCAACGCACCTGTGTGGGGCCTGCGACGCTTTTGAACTGCAGGTGCTGGCTTCTTGTGCCACCGACGCGTCCGCGAACTGTGGGGAGGTGACGGGCAGGGAGATGTCGCATCCGGGCGGTGCTACTGCTGCGCCTGCACCAGTATATAGAGACCGCTGATCAGCAATCCCTCGCAGAGCTCCCTTTTTTCGTAGAACGCCTCCAAATCGCTCTCATCCTGCGAATCTACCCACTGAAGCAGTGCCTCGTAGGCCTCTTTCCGGTAGCGAGCGGAGTCCGATAGATATTCCTGGGCCTCACGAATCTCCTCTGTGGTCGGGCGCAGATCACTCACCTGTTGGCTGATATCATCCCACGCGGCAGCAGCATACTCGGCAAGCCGGTAGAACTCCACCATGTCCACAGATTGGCCGTCGGCAATCGCGTGATAGAGCTCTGATACCTCTCTCCCAGCTTGCTCCCCGGGGGCGAATAGTGCCTGAATATCGGCCTGCGTCTTGGCGGCGTCGCCAGCGACATCGGCCTCCCCGGTTGGCTGCGGCGTATCCGTCGGCACGGGTGCCGGTGTGACCGTCGGCTGTGGCCCGGGACCCGACACACCACATGCGGGGCTGACCGCCATCAGCGCCGCGATCACCAGAAGTATGGAAGACGACCTCTTTCCCATCTCGATTCCCTCCTTACCGGTTCACAACTCGCCGATGATCGTATCGCGGCAGAGCATCATCGGGCTCGGAATCCATCGTGACTGGCTTTCTAGAGACATCTACCCCCCGCTGCCGCAGGCGGCCCCATCTTCATGCCCAACCCGCTGTGGAGCGCCTATCCGCGCGGCTCCGACAGGGCCCACCCAACCTGTCATTTCGATAACACGCACGGGGCTTAGCCAGGACGGTCAAGCCGCGCACCACTCCGAATAGAAGGAACTGTCGCGCCGGTGTGACACCCGTCGCTCGCGCCAGCCAAGAAAACCCCACGTCGGCGCTCCTCGGCGCCCCGGAAACTCGCATTGCCGATTTCCCATCGAGATTCCAGGCTGCCCTCATTATCGCCCTGCAGCCTTACGTCGCTAGTGGCTCTCGGAGCCCGGGTTCAGGCCCACCAGCGGATCGGTCGCGTACCGGCTGTAGCGGTAGACGGACCGGTCCGGGTACGTCTTCATGACCGAGCGGTTCCACCAGCGGCCCAGGTCCCGGGCGAAGATGACCTCACTTTCGGCGATGGAGGGCTCGTTCAGCCAGCTCAGACTGGCGTAGTCGGTCCAGTGCTCAGTATGTACGAAGACCAGCGCGTTGGTCAGCCCCGCCGCTTCAATGGCCCGGGCGTCCTGCCGCGTGATGCCATAGAGACCCCTGCCTTCCTCGAACCGTGGCATCAGCGAGAAGAGGATGCCCCAGGCGACCAGCAGCGGCAGGACGACCTTGACCAGCACCCGACCCACCGGCCTCGCGCCGACCTTCAGCAGCCCTCGGGAGGCCACGATCCATAGGAACGGTGCGGCCTCTGCGTAGTAGCGCGCGCCGTACAGGCCCCCGCCCACTGCCCAATACCCTGTCTGCGCGGCGATGAGCGCGAGGGCCGGCAGAAGCAGAAGCATCTCGGATCTGCGGCGGTCGGGCCATAGTAGCCCCAGCCCGATGGCGACCCAGGTCAGCGACACTCCCAACACGGACGGCCAGCCCAACAGCGTCTCAGCGAATATGGGCAGGTCGTGGTTCAGGTTGTACCAGGCCTTCAGCGGCGTGTGCCCCTGCGGGCCGTGCTGCGGACCGAAGCCGACCGTGTCGTAGGGCCAGTACAAGCGGTACGTGTTGGTGAGCGGCGAACCGGTGGCGGCCAGGTTATACAGAGGCCACAGCGAGCCGACGGCCATGAACGCCAGGGCCATGCGGCTGAAGATGGGCCACGTCTCCCGCGGGCCGCGCACGAAGACC
>SKLM01000274.1 GCA_007123205.1 Thermoflexales bacterium | reverse complement strand
GGATCACGTAGCCGCTCATACTGGTCGCGATCTCCAGGCGCAGAGCCTCCCTGGCAGGCAGATCGACGCCGAACAGCCCCACAAAGAGCTGTGTCCTCTCCCCGGCAAGCCGAAGGAGGGCTACCCATATGCCGGCAAGAGCTATGACGAAACCGACCCGCACTTCCAGGAGCCCGGCGAAGAGCTCTCTGTTGCGGTAGGCGTAAACTGCCAGCACACCCGTCATGAGACAGACGAGGGCGCCTGAGAGTATCTTCTTTCCCAAATCAGTCATTCTCTATCCACCCGTACGGCCACTGCCGCGTCCTCCACACTGGAACGATGACCGGCGACCTTGTGAGTGGGCCTCCTTCCGCCTCTGCTCTTGGTTGTTACCCTCTCCCGAATGGGCTTCTCCCTGCGCCAGCGCTTTCAGAGATGCGACGGCGTCCTGTACCTGGGGCGGGTCGCCGGGGCGAACCGTGAGCTGGCCCTGTCCGCGCCTGTGCCGCGCATCGATGTAGTGCCGCAGCGCATCTCCGATCAACTCGCCGCGGCTGCGGAGCTCTTCCTCGGCGACGCGATCCACTTCTGGAAGGAAACCGTGCCGAACGGAAACCATCACCTGCCGTGTCCTTCCCCTTACACTTATGTCGATATTATACCGAACGAATGTACCCCGTCAACCGGGTCACTGCCGGGGGCAGCGAGGTGCCGCGCCCTCAGCCTGGCTCGCCAGGCGGCCAAGCGAGCCAGGCTCGTAACGGGAAGGTACCACATCGGGAGCGAGACGGGTGCCAACCACCTGGGAGGAGGTTCGAGGCGCGCGATCCCACGCTTATCACGTTCGCTGAACACGTTGACACGCGGGCAGTGTCGTTGTATAGTCTAACCAGACTCAAGACAAACCGCTGATCGGTATGGACAGAAGGGGGAGAGAGTGAACGAAGTCGTGTACGCCCGTGTGGATTCGCCGGTGGGGATCGTGTGGGTGGCATCGACGGGGGCCGGGATCTGCAGGATCGCGCTGGGGGCCGAACAGCCCGGTTCCTTCCTCAGCTGGCTCTCGCGGCACCTCCGGCCGGTGGAGCTGTACGAGGACGCGGAGTTGATGACGGTCGCCACGTCCCAGATCGGGGAGTACTTCTCCGGCGAGCGGCAGGCCTTCGATCTGCCCCTCGACGTCTATGGCACGGCGTTCCAGAGGGCGGTCTGGAGCCAGGTGGCCTGCATCCCCTATGGAGCCACAGCCAGCTACGGCGACATCGCCCAGCTGGTTGGGAAGCCGAAGGGCTCCCGGGCGGTGGGCACAGCGGTGGGGGCCAACCCTCTGCCCATCGTCATCCCCTGTCATCGGGTCATCGGGAGCGGCGGCGATCTGGTTGGCTTCGGCGCCGGATTGGACGTCAAGGAGAGGCTGCTGCGGCTGGAAGACGCCTATCCGCTGTAGCCCACACCACGAGTCCCGGCGCCGGGACCTGCCGGCGGAAGCCCTTGCCGGTGCCGGATCGGGGCCCGGGTGGCGGCCCGGCGACCACTGTGATGACTGCTTCGATGGGCAGCGCGATGCGCTGGAGCCATGCGTGACGACCTGAGACGCCGGCTGCGGGAGCTGGGGGTGGTGCAGGGGGTCCGCGAGTTGCGGGGGCGCCAGAAACCACGTCCCCGGGCTATTGAGAACCTCGTGCCGGGCCAGTTTCTCACCACCAGCCGGGGACAGTGCTTCGTCGCCGAGGAGACCTACCCCTTGGACCATCGGCACGGCGATCTCTCTCTGGAGGCCTTCCTGCGTCTGTCCGGGGAGATGGTGGCCCAGGTGATCGGGGAGGAGCGGTTCAGCGACGTCGACCTGGGCCGAGTCTGTTTCCTGGATACCGAGACCACGGGTCTCTCCGGGGGTACGGGGACCATGGCCTTCGTCGTGGGCCTCGGTTTCTATGCTGAGGGATCCTTTCGGTTGCGCCAGTACTTCTTACGCGATCCCGGCGATGAACCGGCCATGGTGGAAGGGCTTGATGACTGCCTGCCTGGCTTCGAAGCCCTGGTGTCGTTCAATGGACGGTCCTTCGACGTGCCGATCATCGAGAACCGCTTCATCCTGGCGCGCAGGGTTCCCCCTCTGCGAGGTATGCCCCATTTCGACTTGCTCCATCCGGCGCGGCGGCTGTGGCGGTACGCGCTGTCGTCCTGTGCCCTCACTTCTCTGGAGCGGGAGGTGTTGGGCGTACGTCGTCAGCAGGCGGACGTCCCCAGTGGTCTGATCCCCTTTCTCTATCGGGACTACTTGCGCACGGGCGATGCCCGGGACATGCAACGGGTCCTCTATCACAACAAGATCGACATCCTCAGCATGGTGACGCTGGCAGCCCGCCTGTGCCGGTCGGTAACCGTGCCCTGGGAGCAGGAGCAGGGGGAGGGGGCTCGGGAGGTGGCGCCCGGGGAGATCTACGCCCTGGGCCGTTGGTACGACCAGGAGGACCGGGCCGGCGAGGCGGTGCGGGCCTACCGGTGCGTCTTGCACCGGGACTCCGAAGTCGGGGGGACGCTGCGGAGACGGACGCTCCGGGAGCTGGCCTATGGGCTGAAGCGGGACGGGCGGCGGGGCGAGGCCTTCGCCTATTGGCAGCAGCTGGCCCTGGAGGCCCCGGGCGACGATGACCGGGTGTTGGCGTGCGTGGAGCTGGCCAAGTATTTCGAGTGGTACCTGGCGGATTTGTGCCGGGCCGCCGACTGGACCCGGGCGGGGCTCGCGGCAGTGCAGGGGTGGTCAGCAGGGCGGGGCCGTGCTCACAGACTGGAGCAACTGCGCCACCGGCTTTCGCGTCTCGAGCGGAAGATGAGGGACGGGGTGCGGAGTCGCGAATCGGGGGCCTAGCGCATCGAAACCGCAGGCGGATGGTGGGGTTTAGGTAGATGTAGGGGCCGGGACCCGGGAGAAGCCTCTCGGCGCCTGTTCCCGGTGCGCGGTTGGCAGCCCCGCGCGCGAGTTGTCTGGGGCGGCGACTGTGGTATAATTCCGCATCGGATAATCAGGGAGATCTCATATGCGTCGCTATCTCTTCTTCGCTGTTGCTGTGTTGATTGTGCTGGGCCTGAGGGCCCGGCCCGCGGTTGCTGCCGAGGTCGAACGGGCGGCGAGGCCCGCTTACGCTTCTGCCGTTCGATACGTCTGCGCGCCCAGCGTCTTGGCGCGGAATCGCGCCGCCTGCCCGGCTCACGGCCCGGGCACGACCGCCGAGCGCATCGCGTCGATCCGCCTTCCCGATGCCCTCCCGGAGCTGCCCGTTCAGGAGCTACCGGTGGACGAGGACGATGAGCTGCTCCCCCGCACCTATGCTCACGTCAACACGCTCCCGCAGGACGTCTATCACCACCCTGCCGAGGCGGCCGAGGGCTTACCCCCGGTTCGTACCATGCTGTCCGGCGCCTGGTGGGTGACTGTTCACGAGGCGGTTGAGTACGAGGGCGAGACCTGGTATCGGATCAACCCCAATGAGTACGTCCGTGCCGGGGCTCTTTCCTTCGCCAACCCCTCCAGGTTCCAGGGGGTCTACCTCTACGATCAGCCACAGCTCCCCTTTGCCTGGATGAACCGTTGGTTCGAACCGCGGGTGGTGCCCCAGGGCGCCGTGAATGGCGACGTCTCGGCCCTCCACCGCTATCAGCGGGTGACGATCTACGCCGAGGAGCGGCGCGGTACTCGGGAGATCTGGTATCTGGTGGGCCCCGACCAGTGGGTGGAGCAGAGTT
>SKLM01000241.1 GCA_007123205.1 Thermoflexales bacterium | reverse complement strand
CGGCTGGACGGCACTCCGCTCCGCTGCGTGCCTGACTACGAACGGGCGCCACCCCCCGACATGTGCTCCGGGCGGATTCACCAATCCGCCCGCTGCCGCAGGCAGCCGGCCCGTGGCCCCTGCTAGTTTCTTCCAGCCGGCCGGACGGCACTCCGCTGCGCTGCGTGCCTGACTACGAACGGGCGGCGCCGGCCCTGGTTTGCTCTTATGGTGGGAGCGTAGTAAAATCCGTGCCAAACAAGTCTAAGGAGGATCATGAACACACCCAAGCGCAGCGACGTAATCCGCATCGTAACCGATAGCAGCTGCGATCTCCCCCAGAAGCTCATAGACCGGTTCCGGATCGCCGTGGTGCCGCTGGTGGTCAGCTTCGGTGCTGAGAGCTACCTGGACAAGGATCTGTCGCCTGACACATTCTGGGCCAAAGCTGCCGAGATCGGGAACCCGCAGACCTCCCAGCCCTCACCCGGCGCGTTTGAGGAGGTTTTCGAAGCGCTGGTGGAGCGCGGCAAGCAGGTGCTCTGTATCACATTGACGGGACACCACAGCGGTACCGCTGCCACGGCGCGGTTGGCAGCCCGGCGGTTTGGCGACGCCGTGAAGCTCGTCGACTCCCAGTCGCTCTCCTTGGGTCTGGGCTTCCAGGTGTTGGAGGCCGCGGTGGCGGCAGAGGCAGGCTGGTCGATGGAGGAGATCATAGCCTGGCTCGAGGACGCGCGGTCTCGGATACGGTCCCTGGTGGTGCTGGACACGTTGGAGAGCTTACGCCGGGGCGGACGGGCAGATGGGTTCATCGGCGTCCTCGATCGCGTCACCCGGGTGCTCAACATAAAACCCATCGTCGGGTTTGTGGAGGGACGACTCCAACTGCTCGGAATGGCCCGATCCATCGGCCGCGCGCTGGAGCGGGCGATGGACATGGCGGAGGAATCCGTGGGGCGGGCCGCCGACCTCCCGGAACCGCTCGAACACCTGGGCGTTGGGCACATTCGGAGCCATGTGAAAGCAGAAGAACTGGCAGACCGGCTGGCGGAACGATTCGCCTTCCCCAGGGAGCAAATCCTGGTTCGAGAGGCCGGAGTCGTGTTGGCCTCGCACGCCGGGGTGGGTGCCATGGGACTCTTCGTCATGCCGAGGACGCCCAGGCAGCCCCACGGATGATGAGGTGGTTTCGCGCGCCGGTCCCGCTGGACGACAAAGTGGCCATCGTCACCGGCGGCTCCAGCGGCATCGGGTGCGCAACAGCTCTGGCTCTGGCGGAGGAGGGCGTCCACGTCTCGCTGGCGGCTCGTACGGAATCGGCACTGTGCGAGGTAGCCGACGAGATCCGGTCGCTGGGGTGTGAATCTCTGGCCGTCCCCACCGACGTGACCTGCCGGGAGCAGGTCGATCGCCTGGTGGCCGAGACGCTGGCCCGCTGGGGGCGGGTGGACATCTTGGTGGCCAACGCTGGTGTCTACGTTCGTGCGCCGGTCCGGGAGTTGACGGTCGAGGATGTGGAGCGCTCGATGGCGGTTAATTTCTACGGAGTTCTCCACACCGTGCTGGCTGTCCAGCCCCATATGCTGGAGCGGGGCAGCGGCCACATCGTGCTGGTGTCGTCGCTCGACGGTAAGAAAGGGATTCCGCACGATGCTCCCTATGTCGCCGCCAAGTTTGCTCTGACCGGGTACGGCGATGTGCTCCGGCAGGAGTTGCGCCAGGCTGGCGTGCAGGTGACCAGTGTCTTCCCCGGACGGGTCGACACCCCGATGATCGAGACGTTGGAGGTGCCCCTGATGTCACCGAAGATGCCGCCGGAAGCTGTGGCTAAGGCTATTGTGTCCGCTCTGCGATGGCCCCGGCCGGAGGTGATCATCCCCTTTCGGGGAAGGTTGCTACACTGGGTTGACGTCCTGTCGCCCCGGCTCGGTGATTGGATCGTCCGGCGGTTTCACATCGAAGGCTGGGAGATGGAGCAGGCTGAGGCTTGAAGCTGCAGCAGGCGATGGCAGCGAGTGTTCCAGCAGACCGCGCGGATATCATCCGGGCGGTCGGGGCAGACGCCCCTTTCGAGCGCCGCCTGGGTGGGTCGTCTATGGATCGAGGACCCGGTGGTGGGTAATGGAGCGGAGCAGGAGATGTTAACGATGAGTGCTGAGGGCAACGGACTTCCCGACGACAAACCCGTGCACGATTGGCTGTGCCGCCTCAACGTCAGTTTCGTGCCCCACTCTGACAATCCCGTGCTGGAGCAGGTGAGGGCTGGGTTAGTCGACGGGTTCCGCAGCCACGGTCACACGGTGCAGGCCACGCCTGATGACCACACCGACGTGATCGTCACCACTGTTCCCTTCGGACAGCCGCTCAACTGGCGGCAGGCGCTGCTCTTCACCGCCCGGCGTAGATTCGGCCTGAGCCACTCTCCCTCCATCTACACAGTGATGCACACCACGCCGGCTGAACTCGCTCGGGTATTGGACCATTTCCGGACGGTCCTCCCCAAATCCCCGCCGGATCCCGCTGACTATGACTTCCCGGGACTGGCCGAGGGAGCGTACCAGGTCCTCTTCGAGCAGGGACGACGAGGTGGGCCGATTCTGGCTCTGGTGCGCGTGGTTCAGAGCCAGGCCAAGTGCTTCGACATATTGCTGGTGGTTGGGGAGGATCGGCCCGACGAAGCCTATCTGTTCAACTTGGTGGGGGCGCATCCGCGGATCGTCGCGCACCACGCGACAGCCTTCTACTCCGACATCGTGACGCGGATCGTCACGGCTGAGAGCACCGATGAAGTGACCGATCACGCCGTCGTGGGTGAGCCGATTCTGCAGGATGTCTGGGCCCGTTCACGAGCGGCGACGGAGATGTGCGAGGCGGGACGGCAACTGGGGCTCCGTGACTTCTTCACCGAGATGGTCCGCATCGCCGACCTGGTCAACGTCCCGGCGGTGGCCAATGCGGTCTCAAGCCAGTACAGTGAGGGATGCTTCTCCACGTGGGATCCCGTATTGGAGGGGCTGATCGCCACGGTAACAGGAAGCGCTCGGCCGGTCTACAAGGGGAGCATCACGGAGGAGGATCTGACCGTCATCGTTGGGCTGCGCCCGGACGGAAGCGGTGCCCTGGTGCGAGAGGTGGAGGGCATGCCGAACGCGCCGCCGTCCTCAGAGGCGGTGGAGATGGTGGCTATGGATGAATCCTTGCCGAGGGTAGGGTTGGGAAGCGGTTGGGAGAGCACGGCCGAGGTGCCGGTAGTGCGCTCCAAGCTCCACGGGCATCGGGGGATCGGAGCCTACGATGGTTCGCGGGTCGAGTACGTCCCCATGCCAGCGTCCTACCACCACTATCCGGTGACTTGTGCCACGGAGGCCCAGGCCCGGGGGATCGTCTGGGCCTTCTCTCGCGCAGAATCGCTCCGGGACCCCGACGATCCCCGTCAGGTGGTGTTCACCGTCCTCCCCGGCCATGGGACCGTCATCGTGGAGAAGTGGGTGCCGGGCACCGCTCCGTTCCAGACCATCTGGGAGGCCATGGATCAAGGGCTGCTGCAGGTCGAAAGACGGGTTCCCCAGGGCCCCATCGACTACGTGCCTGCCGGGGACGGGGTGAAGGTTCTGCGATCGGAGGAGTAGGCAGGCCGGTTGCCGGATAGCCGGCGATAGGTGGGAGGATCTCCGTGGCTGTGAATAGCGCGACGGTCTATGATTGCGATCTGCGAGTTGCCGAGCTCTACGACCAGAGCGAGACGTCGGT